>NZ_WJZM01000073.1:0-26920 GCF_021609545.1 Pseudomonas sp. PA-1-6B | reverse complement strand
AATGTTGGCCAGAAGCTGTTTGGAGCTTCCTCGGATAGGCCTGATACATAGATGCAACCGGGTACCAATGTTTGAAAAACGGGTTGAAAGTGGGGGCGAGTCCATACATAGGAGCGAGCTTGCTCGCTCCTACACGGCGTCGATCAGGACTTCTTGGCCTGCTGGTAGAGCGGCATCACCTTCGGAATCGCCGCCTGCAAGGACGCGATGCGGCTGTCCGAAGCCGGGTGCGTGCTCATGAATTCCGGCGGTGCGCCTTCCGAAGCCTTGGCCATCTTGTTCCACAACGTGATGGCCGCGTTCGGGTTGTAGCCAGCGCGGGCGGCCAGCTCCAGGCCGATCAGGTCGGCTTCGTTTTCGTTGCTGCGGCTGTTGGGCAAGGTCATGCCGTAGTTGGCGACGGTATCGGCCAGTGCCAGGCTGTCCTGGCCGAGACCGAATATTGCCCCGGCGCCCTGCTTGGCCATCTGGATACCGTAGGCCTTGGACATGGCTTCGCGGCCGTGTTCACGCAGGGCGTGGGCGATTTCATGACCCATCACGGCAGCCAGCTCGTCATCGGTGAGCTTGAGGTTGTCGATCAAGCCGCTGTACACCAGGATCTTGCCGCCAGGCCCGCAGTTGGCGTTCATCTCATCGCTTTTGATCAGGTTCACGTCCCAGTTCCACTGGGCCGCATCCGCGCGGAAAGTCGGAGCCTGGGCGATCAGGCGCTTGGCAATGGCCTGCACGCGCTTGGCGTTGGCGCTGGTCTTGTCCAGCACCCCTTTGCTGCTGGCTTCACCCAGGGTCTGCTGATAAGACTGGGCATACATCTGGTCGACTTCCTGACTCGACAGCATGCTGAACATGTACTGCTTGCGCTCTACCCCAACGGCGCCGCCGCTGGTGGTATTGACCGACTGGCAACCCGCCAGCAGCATTGCTGCAACCAAACCACTTACCACCAATGACTTCTTCATGAACACGCTCCCTGAAAACATGGCGCGTATCGTAGGCGGTCATTTGTATCTGCGCCAGATACCCTGGACGTTTAACCGCTGAATTTAAGATACATCCGAACGCGGCCCGACGGGCAAAGCTCATGCCGGGGTCAGGCACTCCGGCCCATTGAGCTTCGGATCGTTGACCATATTGGCCAGCACCCGCTCGCGCAGCACGGCAGGCTCAGCCGCCAGCAGGCCCTGCAGCACCTGCAGCGGAGTCTCGGGGTCGAGCCAGGCGGCCTGCCCTGCCGCGTCCAGGATCAATGGCCGTCGCTGACTTTGCGCCGCCTGGGTAACCACCGCCGTGCTAAGCCACACTTGCTCCTGCACCGGATACGCTTCCCACACTGCGGCAAAGAACAACGTGGAGCCCTCCCCCGGCGTAAGCCAGTACGGGCGCTTGCGCTGGGTGCCGCGCCACTCATAAAAGCCATTGGCGGGCAGCAGGCAACGGCGCAAGCGGAAGGCTTCACGAAACATCGGTTGTTCGGCCAGGGTTTCTGCGCGGGCATGGGCCGGGGTGCGCGACAGATCTGTCAGCCAGGGCGGTGTGAGGCCCCAACGGGCACGCGCCAGGGTGAGTTGGCCCTCGCTCAGGCGCTGGATCAGCACCGAATCATTCGGGGAGATGTTCCACTGGGCCTGCTGGTCGGCGGGGAAGCCGGGCAAGGCAGCAAAGGCAGGGTTCCAGCGAAACAGGGCATAACGTCCACACATGGGGCAACACGACTCTTGGGGTAAACCGACCGACAGCCTAACAGACCAATACGTCGGGGAAGCTGTCGGGTTCGTCGCCGGGCAAGGGTTGAGCGCCGATATAGGCGGTGATCAGCTCACGGGCGCAGGCGGCCTGGTCGTTGTCGACCTCCAACCCCAGTAAGCCGAATATCGGCAATTCGCCCGTGCCGCCGAGCAAATGGCGCCCCACCAGGTGCGCATCGATGCCTTCACTGGCAAGCATCTGCTGCAGCAACTCGCCCTCCATCAGGTTTTCCGGTTCGTAGATTCGCTGCATGGGCGTACCTGTTATTCATTTTCGCTGCGGGTTTCAAGCATCCACTCTTCACCATGAACTTGCAGGTCGAACTTGATCGGCCGGCAACACACTTGGCAGTCTTCTGTATAGGTCTGGTCACCACCGGACAAATCCACCGTTGTCTCGACCTCTTCGCCACAATAAGGACAATCGTACAGCGCAGTTTCGAGCATCGCAGTCTCCCAGGTGACTTGTGCGTATAATCGCCGGTCTATTTACAGGGCTATTCTTGGCCGGCCCCTTATTCGGACCGCACCCTGACATTTCCTTTTACTTACCCTAGCCGTTTCTAACAAGAGAGCATGATGGGCGAATTCGATACCATCCGACCTTACAACGACAGCGAAGTCCCGGCAGTGCTGGCGCGCCTGTTCAGTGACAAGGCCTTTCTGGACATCCTGACCCACTTCCGCTTCCCGCGCTTTGCCGGCGCCCTGGGCTGGCTGCTCAAGCCAATGATTGCGCGCAAACTGCGCCGCGAGTTCGCTGGCGTCACCACCGTGGCCACGCTGCAAGACAAAGTTGAGTACTACGTTGACCACACCATTGACCGGGCGACCGACGGCGTGACCTATACCGGCGTCGAGCAACTGAAATCCGGCACTGCCTACCTGTTCCTGGCCAACCACCGCGACATCGTGATGGACCCGGCCTTCGTCAACTACGCCGTGTACCACGCCGGCCTGCCGACGCCGCGCATCGCCATCGGCGACAACCTGCTGCAAAAGCCGTTTGTCAGCGACCTGATGCGCCTGAACAAGAGCTTCATCGTGCACCGTTCGATTACCGGGCGAAAGGAGAAGATGGCGGCCTACAACCTGCTGTCGGCCTACATCAACCATTCGATCCGCAACGACTGCCAGTCGATCTGGATTGCCCAGGCTGAAGGCCGGGCCAAGGATGGCGATGACCGTACCGAATCGGCGATCCTCAAGATGTTCCACGTCAGCCGCAAGGACGAGCCATTTGCCGAGGTCATCCAGTCGTTGAACCTGACGCCGGTGTCCATCAGCTACGAGTACGACCCCTGCGATGCCGCCAAGGCCCGCGAACTGTATATCCGCGCCACCACCGGCACCTACACCAAGGCACCGGGCGAGGATGATGTGAGCATCGCTCTGGGCATTACCGGCTATAAAGGCCGGGTGCACGTGAACTTTGCGCCGCCGATCACCGAGCGTTTCGAAGACACCAAGCTGCTGGCCGCGGAAATGGACCGGCAGATACTGGGCGGCTATCGCTTGTTTCCGGTGCACTACCTGGCCTACGCGCAGTGGAGTGATGCCGACCCGCAATTGCAGGTGCCCAAGGCGGCGGACGTGTTCCCGGCCGATGAGCTGGCCAAGGCCAAGGCGGAATGGGAGCGGCGCTTGAACGAGTGCCCGGCGGAGCATCGGCCTTATCTGGTGGTGCAGTATGCGACGCCGGTACGCAACCAATACCGAGTCAAGGCTGGTATCCCCCTGTAATAGTGAGCCCACAGGGGATATGTGGCAGGCGCTGACTCTGCGGGCAGTACATGGCCAGTGTGGGAGCTGGCTTGCCTGCGATAGCGGTGGCTCAGTTAAAAACTCAATGGCTGATACACCACCTTCGCGGGCAAGCCAGCTCCCACATTTGGTTTTGCAGTGGAATTATAAGCGGGTGCTGAGCCAGGAGATGGCCAGGGCCAGGCCAAGGCAGGCGAACCCGACGCGGTACGCCAGACGATGCGCCCGTTCGGTGCGTGTATCCAGAAACAGCATCGGTTGGTCGATAGCGCGCTCTTCGCTGCGCAGGGCCAGGTCAGCTATCGCACGCTGTGCATGCAGACGGGTGATGAACAACACCCAGGCGCCCGAGCAGGCAACCAACAGGGCAACAATATTGATGAGCAGTGCGGGCAGCGCCATCGCAAACCTCGGTAAATCAGTCTTCGGGTATCAGTCCAGATACACACCTGAACGACAGTCGCCTCCTGCGCCTTTAATGCTCCTTCCCCATTGACGGCTAATGTATCCAGTAATTTACGCCGTCACCTGAACGTCACCTTAACAAGCCACTCTGTTGCCCTTCGACGCTTGAGGAGCTTGTCATGTTGCATGCGCAAAACCAGGATCGGCTGTATCTGATCGCCCAGAGTGATGAACAGGAGGCGCTGATCGGCAGCCTCGCGTTCAACGTCCAGGACCGCCATTGGCTGGTGTATTGCGCCCTCGGCGGGCACCAGCATGCCGATCTGCCGGAGCTGGATCTGCTTACCGGTGTGAGCATGTTGGACTTTTATGTCGATACAGCCGCATGACAAAAACCACAGGCACAAAAAAACCGGGCTCAGCGATGAGCCCGGTTTTTTGTGAGCGGCTTATTGCGCGCTGAGCAGTTGACCGATGCTTGGGTCCTTGAACAGGCGGGTCAGGGCATCGCTGAGCACGTCGCTGACCAGCTTGGTGTTGGTTTCCTGGTTGGGCGACATACCGAACCGCTGGTTGAGCGAGGCAGCGTAGCGGCCGCTGTAGCGGCGGGTACCGGCACTGACGTCAGACTTGAAGGTAGCGCCGATGGAAGCCTCGGTCACATACAGGCCGTCTTTGGGCGACTGGTATTTCAGCTCGGCCAGGGTCACGGTCAGTTGCGGCACGCCTGGCGAGTTGGTCGGCGTAAAGCCCAGCAAACGCACAGCGGCTTCAGCCTGGGCCTGCAACTTGGGCAGCACATCCTGGCCGTTCACCGAAATCAGTGCTGTCTCAGGATACAGGCCGCCACGCGAACCCAGGGTTGGCGACGGACGACCGTCAACCACGCGTACCGACACCGGCTGGCCGTGGCCTACCGCCGCCAACTGCGCGGTGACTTTAGGTTGCGGGCTGAGTTGTTGCGGGCTGTTGGCGCAGCCGACAAGGGTCAAACTGGTCACAGTGATCAAACCGAACAACAGGCGTTGCAACATACGCATTTCTCCAAGACTAGGTGCAGACAGGACGCCAGTATAACGGTGCACGCGCACCACTCACCAGCGATCCTGAACGGCGGCTGAAGCCCCTGCGCAAATTACAAATTCGCATAAATTCGTCACCCCAGTGTCATGCCACACTGGCAACCTTCAAGCATGTAACACACCAGGTACACAGCCATGCGCCTTCTCAAGACCCTGTTCATGTCCCACACCCGCCATCGTCACTTTGCCTTGCTTGATGCCCACGGACATTGCCTGGCCTTCAAGCAGTGCAGCCTGCCGCCCGTCGGTGAAGGCTGGGTGGAAGTGACCGAGACTCACCTGGGCTGGATGCACCGCCCACTGCCGGCCAGCGCCCGGGTCAGCCCAAAGGTTTTTCGCCCACGACACCGGCAAGCGTTGGCCTCCTGACCAGGCCCCTAATAAAAGTCATAAAACACGCCCATTTCACTGACGTTCTTCGCTACAATCTCCCCCCGATTATAAGGACGTCTCCTGATCGGGCCTCGCAGCATCGTTAATGCCCAGGCATTAGCCCCAAAATCGCCCACAGAGAGCCGCCCACACAGATCGAGTGAAGCTGGCGTGCTTGCTGTTTCCTTTGCAAACCACCCCGTCTTTTATCGAATCTGCCAGAGCTGCCATTGCGCTCGGCCACTTGAGTTGTTTGCCCGTTTTGCCGCGTGTCGGCAGAGGTTTACGGGCCAGGTGCCAGGCTGGGGCAGCCCTTTTTTGAGGTTCACGTCTTCAAAAGAGCGTGAAAAAACGGGTTTTCACAACTTCACAAGAGTGTGGCGAGCAAATGAATAGTTTGGCGTTTGTACAAGCACCATCAGCGTCTGGGTCAGCCCAATTACACAGGATCGAGCCTTCCTCAAAAACCGGAGCTTGAGCCTGTCCGCTACGGATTGGTTGCACGAATCGCACGCTTTGACCATAAGTCGAATTGCCACAGGCGCCCGTGAATGCGTTCATAGGCAGATTAGCCCGGCAGGAAGCGTGTGCTGAAGTTGCAAAGAATTGCGAATCGGACATGGCGATCCTGGCCATGGGTAACCTGGGGCAACACGTGAACCGCCCCGTCACTCCTGGCAGCCATGCCGTCAATTTGGTGCTGCAGATTTTGGAGACGCGTTAAATGGCGCATAACGAAGCAGTCGACGTAGTACTGGTAGGGGCCGGCATCATGAGTGCCACCCTGGCCGTACTGCTCAAAGAGCTCGACCCCGGCCTCACGCTGGAAGTCGTTGAGCTGATGGATTCGGGTGCCGCGGAGAGTTCCAACCCGTGGAACAACGCCGGTACCGGCCACGCCGGGCTGTGTGAGCTGAACTACACGCCGCAGGCCGCCGATGGCTCCATCGACATCAAGAAAGCCGTGCACATCAACACCCAGTTCGAGGTGTCGAAGCAGTTCTGGGCCTATCTGACCAAAAAGGGCACCTTTGGCTCGTCCAGGTCGTTCATCAGCCCGGTGCCGCACCTGAGCTTCGTGCAGGGCGACAAAGGCGTGTCCTTCCTCAAGAAGCGCTTTGAGACCCTCAGCCAGCACCACGCGTTTTCGGACATGCACTACACCGAAGACCGCAGCGAAATGGCCGAGTGGATGCCGCTGATGATGCCGGGCCGCCCGCTCGATGAAAAAATCGCCGCCACCCGTGTGATGAACGGCACAGACGTCAACTTTGGCGCCCTGACCAATCAGTTGCTCAGCCACCTGACCAGCTCGCCGGACGCCCAGGTCAAGTACTGCAAACGCGTGACCGGCCTCAAGCGCAACGGCGCGGGCTGGACCGTGAGCATCAAGGACGTGAACAGCGGTAACAGCCGCGACGTCGATGCCAAGTTCGTATTCCTCGGCGCTGGCGGTGCGGCGCTGCCATTGCTGCAGGCCTCGGGCATCGAAGAGAGCAAAGGCTTCGGCGGCTTCCCGGTGAGCGGCCAGTGGCTGCGTTGCGACAACCCGGAAGTGGTCAAGCAGCACCAGGCCAAGGTCTACAGCCAGGCTGCCGTGGGCTCGCCGCCGATGTCCGTGCCGCACCTGGACACCCGCGTGGTGGATGGCAAGAAATCCCTGCTGTTCGGGCCATACGCCGGTTTCACCACCAAGTTCCTCAAACACGGCTCGTTCCTTGACCTGCCGATGTCGATTCGCGCCGGCAACATCGGCCCGATGCTGGCCGTGGCCCGCGACAACATGGACCTGACCAAGTACCTGGTCAGCGAAGTGCGCCAGTCCATGGAACAGCGCCTGGAATCCCTGCGTCGCTTCTACCCCGAGGCGAAAGCCGAAGACTGGCGCCTGGAAGTGGCCGGCCAGCGCGTGCAAATCATCAAGAAAGATCCGAAGAAAGGCGGCGTGCTGCAGTTCGGCACCGAACTGGTTGCTGCCAAGGATGGTTCGCTTGCAGCGCTGCTGGGCGCGTCTCCTGGTGCTTCGGTCACCGTCTCGATCATGCTGGAGCTGATCGAGCGCTGCTTCCCGCAGAAAGCCGCCGGTGAATGGGCCACCAAGCTGCACGAGATCTTCCCGGCGCGCGAGAAAGTGCTGGAGACGGACGCCGAGCTGTATCGCAAGATCAACACACAGAACAACATCAGCCTGGAGCTGGTGGAACCTGTAGGAGCGAGCTCGCTCGCGAAAAACGTCAACGATAACGCGGCGCAAGTGGATTAACGCGCCGCTCTCAGGTTCTTCGCGAGCAAGCTCGCTCCTACCGTTAAAAGCAAAACGCCCCGGACTCTGAAGCCGGGGCGTTTTTTTTGGCTCGGATAATCAGCCGCGGGCGTTGTCGATCAGTTCGATGTACTCGGCGGCGTTGCGCTGGTCCTTGATCAGGTCGACAAAGGTCTGCCCATGCTCGTCCTTGCCGTCCAGGTCCAGGCCTGCTTCTTTGAAAAAGCCCAGGAAACGCCCGAAGTCGTCGATACGCAGACCACGGTAAGCCTTGATCAGTTTGTGCAGAGACGGCGAAGTTGCATCAACCGGCTCGAAGTCCAGGAACAACTTGATCTGGTCGTCACCGATTTCGTCGCCAATCACCTGTTTCTTATCTTTACGCATTACCGACTCCAGCCTGCAGACATTTACACGGGGTTTGAAGTCTACCTGCGCGACGCAGTATGTGGGAGGGGCTTGCCCTAATACCTGTAATTGGATGGACTCGCCCAAGCCGAGGCGTCTATGCGCCACGGCTTGGGCGAGTCCATCCAATTACAAACAGACGCCACCTGCCACATTTGGATTTCAGTGTTCAATCGAACTGAGCAAGCATCCAGCGGTGATACTCCGCCATCCCCACCTCGCCTTCACGAGGCGCCCAGCTTGCCAGTTCGCCATCGCCGACAGGACGGTAAGGGCCTGCTTTGCATTCAAACATGATGCTGTCTGGCTCCAGCACCACCAGGCCATGAAAAACGCCCGGCGAAAGGTCTACGCCCTGGCACTCTCCGCCGGCTTGCAACACACGCTTGCTGAGCAGTTCGCCGGTCTCGCTGAAAATCAGGATTCCCAGGCGCCCCTTGAGCACCAGCAAGGTCTCGGCCTTGTCGGCGCTCATATGACGATGAGGCTGCACATAGGTGCTGGGCTGCAAGCCGACCGCCATGCGATGACATGGCTCTTGCATCTCATGGAAGTTGACGTTCTGACGCCCACGGGGGTTGGCGGCCGCTTTCTCGACCAATTCGGCAAACAGAGTCTGATCAAGAAAGCGGGCCATCAATCACATTCCTTTAACGGCAAAGATGCCATTGGCGTTACGCCAGTAGCCTTTGTAGTCCATGCCATAACCAAAAATATAGCGGTCGACGCACGGCAGCCCCACAAAATCGGCTTTCAGTTCAGGACGGGCTTTGCGATCGTGGTCTTTATCGATTAGTACAGCGGTGTGCACTTTGCGCGCACCGGCATGTTTGCAGAAGTCGATGATCGCACCCAGAGTGTGACCCTCATCGAGAATGTCATCGATGATCAGCACATCGCGGTCAATGAACGACACTTCCGGCTTGGCCTTCCAGAACAAGTCGCCGCCGCTGGTTTCGTTGCGATAACGGGTGGCGTGCAGGTAAGAGGCTTCCAACGGGAACTGCAGGTGAGTCAGCAATTTACCGGCGAAGATCAGACCACCGTTCATCACGCAGAAGACCACCGGGTTGGTGTCGGCCATTTCGCGAGTGATGTGCTCGCCGACCTTGGCGATTGCTGCTTCGACCTGCGCTTCGGTGTACAGGCAGTCAGCCTCGTGCATGATTTGACGGATATGCTCGAGATCAGCAGACATGGCGCTCTCCAAGGGGGTGCTGTGGCAAGAAAAGCGGGCGAAGGTACGCTTCTCGTGCGCTCCAATCAAGCCTTTATGGACTAACGTACTTGATGTCTATAGGACAACACCCTCGGATAGATTAATCTAGGCCGGTTTTTTTGCCCGCCGCCGGAGCCTTTCCTATGCCCACTCGCGAGATCCGCCACCCGCTGATCCGACACAAACTCGGCCTTATGCGCCGTGCCGACATTAGCACGAAGAACTTCCGTGAGCTTGCTCAGGAAGTCGGAGCGCTGCTCACTTACGAAGCCACCAAGGATTTGCCCCTGGAAACCTACGAGATCCCCGGTTGGGCCGGTCCCGTACAAGTGGAGAAAATCGCCGGTAAGAAAATTACCGTGGTACCGATCCTGCGCGCCGGTATCGGCATGCTTGAAGGTGTGCTCAGCCTGATTCCGGGCGCCAAGGTCAGCGCCGTGGGCGTGGCCCGCAATGAAGAAACGCTGCAGGCCCACACCTACCTGGAAAAACTCGTCCCGGAAATCAACGAGCGCCTGGCCATGATCATCGACCCGATGCTCGCCACAGGCAGTTCCATGGTCGCCACCATCGACCTGCTGAAAAAAGCCGGTTGCCGGGACATCCGCGCCATGGTGCTGGTGGCCGCGCCCGAAGGCATCGCCGCCGTCGAGAAGGCCCATCCGGATGTACAGATCTACACCGCATCCATTGATGAGCGCCTGAATGAACACGGCTACATCATCCCGGGCCTGGGCGATGCCGGTGACAAGATCTTCGGCACCAAGCAGAAGGACGCGTGAACATGCAGGATGAATTCAACGACCCGCTTTGGCGCCAGATCCTGTCTGGCGCACAAATGCTCTTCGTAGCATTTGGCGCGTTGGTGTTGATGCCGCTGATCACAGGTCTTGATCCAAACGTCGCGCTGTTTACCGCAGGCCTTGGCACGTTGCTATTCCAGGTGGTGACAGGGCGGCAGGTGCCGGTATTTTTGGCATCGAGCTTCGCGTTCATCACCCCGATCATTCTCGCCAAGGGCCAGTTCGGCCTCGCAGCGACCATGGGCGGGGTGATGGCAGCAGGTTTCGTCTATACGTTCCTGGGCCTGGCCGTGAAGGTCAAGGGCACCGGTTTTATCGACCGGCTGCTGCCGCCCGTGGTGATCGGCCCGGTGATTATCTCGATCGGCCTGGCCATGGCGCCGATTGCCGCCAACATGGCCATGGGCAAGTCCGGCGACGGTGCAGAGCTGATCCACTACCAGACGGCGATGCTGATTTCGATGCCAGCGCTGCTCACCACCTTGATCGTGGCCGTGTTCGGCAAGGGCATTTTCCGCCTGGTGCCGATCATTTCCGGGGTGCTGGTGGGTTTTGCCATGTCGTTCTACTTTGGTGTGGTCGACACGGCGAAAATCGCCGCCGCACCCTGGTTCGCCCTGCCCCACTTCACCGCGCCGGAGTTCAACTGGCAGGCCATCCTGTTTATCGTCCCGGTAGCACTGGCCCCGGCGATCGAGCATATCGGTGGTGTGATTGCGGTAGGCAGCGTGACCGGCCGCGATTACCTGAAAAAGCCTGGCCTGCATCGCACGCTGCTGGGTGACGGTATCGCCACCACGGCTGCCGGCATGTTTGGCGGCCCGCCGAATACCACCTACGCCGAAGTGACCGGCGCCGTGATGCTGACCAAAAACTACAACCCGAAAATCATGACCTGGGCGGCAGTGTTTGCCATCAGCCTGGCATTCATCGGCAAGTTCGGCGCGCTGCTGCAGAGCATCCCGGTGCCGGTGATGGGCGGGATTCTGTGCCTGCTGTTCGGCTCGATTGCCGCGGTGGGGATGAACACGCTGATTCGCCACAAGATCGACCTGGGCGAGGCGCGCAACCTGGTGATTGTGTCGGTAACGCTGGTGTTCGGGATTGGCGGTGTGCTGGTCGGTACCGGCACCGGCCCGGATGATTTCGGCCTCAAGGGCATCGCCCTGTGTGCGGTGGTGGCGATTGGTTTGAATTTGCTGCTGCCGGGCAATGATGGCTGGAAGAACAAGAAGCCGGATGAGCCGTTGATCTAAGCCTTCCAGTTTTCTGGTGTAGCTGATGGCCTCATCGCGGGCAAGCCCGGCTCCCACAGGGCAATGCAGTTTCCTGTGGGAGCCGGGCTTGCCCGCGATGAGGCCCTTACAGCCTGTAAAGAATTAGAGCTCGCCGAGCCCGTCGATCAGCGCCTGGTTCTGCTCCGGCGTCCCGATGCTGATGCGCAGGTACTGAGCAATCCGCTCCTGCTTGAAGTGCCGTACGATCACCCCTTGCTCACGCAACTTGGCGGCCAGCCCTGCAGCGTCATGCTGCGGGTGACGCGCAAAGATGAAATTCGCCGCCGACGGCAATACCTCAAACCCCTTGCCCTGCAATTGCGCGACGACCTGGTTGCGGCTGTCGATCACCCACTGGCAGGTCTTCTCGAAGTATTCACGGTCGTCAAACGCGGCCGCCGCGCCAACAATCGCCAACCGATCCAACGGGTAGGAGTTGAAGCTGTTCTTGACCCGCTCCAGCGCTTCGATCAGGTCTGGGTGGCCCACGGCCAGGCCCACACGCAAACCGGCCAGTGAGCGCGATTTGGACAGGGTCTGGGTCACCAGCAGGTTCGGGTAACGGTCTACCAGGCTGATGGCAGTTTCGCCGCCGAAGTCGATATAGGCTTCATCGACCACCACCACCGAATCCGGGCTGGCCTTGAGGATCTGCTCCACCGCGTCCAGCGCCAGTACGCAGCCGGTGGGCGCGTTAGGGTTGGGGAAGATGATCCCGCCGTTGGGCCTGGCATAGTCAGCGGCCCGAATCTGGAACTGTTCGTCCAGTGGCACCGCGTCGAACGTGATGCCGTACAGGCCGCAGTACACCGGGTAGAAGCTGTAGCTGATATCCGGGAACAGCAGCGGCAGATCGTGCTGGAACAGACCATGGAAGATGTGCGCCAAGACTTCGTCGGAACCGTTGCCGAGGAACACCTTGCCGGCATCGATCCCGTAATACTTGGCCACGGCCTGCTTGAGCAGGTCGCTGTTGGGGTCCGGGTACAGGCGCAAGTTGTCATTCAACTCGGCCTGCATTGCCGCCAGCGCCTTGGGCGATGGGCCGTAGGGGTTTTCGTTGGTGTTGAGCTTGACCAGCTTGGTCAGCTTCGGTTGCTCACCGGGTACGTAAGGCACCAGGTCCTTGACGAAAGGGCTCCAGAATTTGCTCATGCCTTACTCTCCCTTGACGATGCGGTATTCAGCGCTGCGTGCGTGCGCGCTGAGGGATTCACCACGGGCCAGCACCGAGGCGGTCTTGCCCAGTTCGGAAGCGCCTTGTGGCGAGCAGAAGATAATCGACGAGCGCTTCTGGAAGTCGTACACCCCCAGCGGCGACGAGAAACGCGCAGTACCAGAGGTTGGCAACACGTGATTGGGGCCGGCGCAATAGTCGCCCAGGGCTTCGCTGGTGTGACGGCCCATGAAGATCGCCCCAGCGTGACGGATCGATGGCAACCAGGCCTGTGGGTCCGCTACGGACAGCTCAAGGTGCTCCGGTGCGATGCGATTGGCCACTTCAATGGCCTGCTCCATGTCACGCACCAGAATCAGCGCACCACGGCCGTTGATCGACTTCTCGATAATCTCGGCACGCTCCATGGTCGGCAGCAACTTATTGATGCTGGCGGCGACCTTGTCGAGGAACTCGGCATCGGGGCTGACCAGGATCGCCTGGGCGTCTTCATCGTGCTCCGCCTGGGAGAACAGGTCCATGGCGATCCAGTCCGGGTCGGTCTGGCCGTCACACACCACGAGGATTTCGGAAGGACCGGCGATCATGTCGATACCGACCTGGCCAAACACATGGCGCTTGGCAGTCGCGACGTAGATATTGCCGGGGCCGACCACTTTGTCGACCTTCGGCACGCTTTCGGTGCCATAAGCCAGCGCTGCGACGGCCTGGGCGCCACCGATGGTGAACACACGGTCCACACCGGCGATGCAGGCGGCAGCCAGCACCAGCTCGTTGATTTCGCCACGCGGGGTCGGCACCACCATGACCACTTCGGTCACACCTGCGACTTTGGCCGGGATCGCATTCATCAACACCGACGATGGATACGACGCCTTACCGCCCGGCACGTACAGACCGGCGCGGTCCAGTGGCGTGACCTTCTGGCCCAGCACAGTGCCGTCGGCCTCGGTGTAGCTCCAGGAGTCCTGCTTCTGCTTTTCGTGATAGCTGCGTACCCGCGCCGCAGCGACTTCGAGGGCTTCGCGCTGCGGTGCGGTGATGCGCGTCAGCGCCAGCTCCAGGCGTTCACGCGGCAGGATCAGGTCAGCCATGGACTGCACGTCCAGGCCGTCGAACTGGCGGGTGAAGTCCACCAGCGCTGCATCACCGCGCTCACGCACGGCCTTGATGATGTCGAGCACCCGCTGGTTGACCGAGTCGTCAGACACGCTTTCCCAGCTCAGCAGATGATCCAGATGATGGGCGAAATCCGGGTCGGCAGCGTTGAGTCGGGCAATTGCAGTGGACGTGGTCATAGCGAGGGCCTCAATAGAATTGGCAAAAACTCAGGCGCCCTAAACTAGCAGTCGTTTCCGCTTGGGCACCTGAGAATTCTGGCTATGAGGCGGATAGACGGGCGTAGCTCTTCAGCTACGCGGGTGAGTCAACCGCGGTGTCGAGACTCCACTGCCTTGCGCAGGGTGTCGATCAACGCCTGGATACGGGCGTGCTGCATCTTCATCGATGCTTTGTTGACGATCAGGCGGGAGCTGATGTCAGCGATAAAATCCTGGGGCTCCAAACCGTTGGCGCGCAGGGTGTTGCCGGTGTCGACCACGTCGATGATCTTGTCGGCCAGGCCGATCAGCGGTGCCAGCTCCATGGAGCCGTAGAGCTTGATGATATCGACCTGGCGGCCTTGTTCGGCGTAATAGCGCTTGGCAACGTTGACGAACTTGGTGGCGACCCGCAAGCGGCCCTTGGGCTCGACATCACCGACGCGGCCGGCGGTCATCAGCTTGCACAGGGCGATGCGCAGGTCCAGGGGCTCGTACAGGCCCTGGCCGCCGTATTCCATCAGCACGTCCTTGCCGGCAACACCCAGGTCGGCGGCGCCATGTTCAACGTAGGTCGGCACGTCGGTAGCCCGCACGATCAGCAGGCGTACGTCGTCCTGGGTCGTGGGGATGATCAGCTTGCGGCTCTTGTCCGGATTCTCGGTCGGCACGATGCCCGCTTCAGCCAGAAGCGGCAACGTGTCGTCAAGGATGCGGCCCTTGGACAGTGCGATGGTCAACATGGGAAATGTCAGTCCTTCATCAGGCTATTGCTGTCCGGTCGCAAACGGCGCCAGACACAGATCGAGGCCATGACAGCCTCGATTTGAAACAAACCAGTCAACAACAAACTGTGGCGAGGGAGCTTGCTCCCGCTGGGACGCGAAGCGGCCCTCGAAGAGCGGGACTGCTACGCAGTCCAGCGGGAGCAAGCTCCCTCGCCACAAACAGGGACTAGCCCGGTACGCGGCGAATCTTCGCGCCGAGCATCTGCAGTTTCTCTTCGATGCACTCGTAACCACGGTCTATGTGGTAGATGCGGTCGATCAGGGTGTCACCTTCGGCGCACAGTGCCGAGATTACCAGGCTGGCCGAGGCACGGAGGTCGGTTGCCATTACTGGCGCGCCCTTGAGCTTGTCGATGCCGGTGACGATGGCGGTGTTGCCTTCGACCTGGATCTTGGCGCCCATGCGGTGCAGTTCATAAACGTGCATGAAGCGGTTTTCGAAGATGGTCTCGATCACGGCACCGGTGCCTTCGGCAATCGCGTTCAAGGAGATGAACTGCGCTTGCATGTCGGTCGGGAACGCCGGGTACGGAGCGGTACGCACGTTGACGGCTTTTGGCCGCTTGCCGTGCATGTTCAGCTCGATCCAGTCTTCGCCGGTGGTGATCTCTGCGCCGGCTTCCTTGAGTTTTTCCAGGACGGCTTCCAGGATGGTCGGATCGGTGTCCTTGACCTTCACACGGCCACCGGTCACGGCAGCGGCAACCAGGTAGGTACCGGTCTCGATGCGGTCAGGCATGACTTTGTAGGTGGCGGTGTGCAGACGCTCTACACCATCAATAGTGATGGTGTCGGTGCCAGCACCGGAAACCTTCGCGCCCATGGCGTTGAGGAAGTTGGCCAGGTCGACCACTTCCGGCTCGCGTGCGGCGTTCTGCAACACGCTGCGACCGTTGGCCAGGGCAGCGGCCATCATGATGTTCTCGGTACCGGTGACGCTGACGGTATCAAAGAAGAAGTTCGCGCCGCGCAGGCCGCCTTCCGGCGCCTTGGCCTTGATGTAGCCGCCTTCGACGTCAATGACTGCGCCCATGGCCTCAAGGCCACGGATGTGCAGGTCGACCGGACGCGAACCAATGGCGCAACCGCCAGGCAAGGCTACTTCGGCTTCGCCGAAACGGGCAACCATAGGGCCCAGCACCAGGATCGACGCACGCATGGTTTTCACCAGTTCGTACGGAGCGACCAGGGTCTTGATGGTGCGTGGGTCGATTTCGACGGCCAGCTTCTCGTCGATCACCGGCTCAATGCCCATGCGACCGAACAACTCGATCATGGTGGTGATGTCGTGCAGGTGCGGCAGGTTGGCCACAGTCACCGGGCCATCGCACAGCAGGGTCGCTGCCAGGATCGGCAAGGCGGAGTTTTTCGCACCGGAAATGCGAATCTCGCCATCAAGGCGGGCACCGCCGGTAATAATCAATTTATCCATAAGAATCTCGACGCCTTGGGGGCTCAGGTGCGCTCGGCCCAGGCCGCGCGGCTGAAAAATTTCATAGTGACCGCATGGATGCTGCCATCGGTGATCCATGGGTTCAAATGGGCATAGATCTGCTGCTGACGCTTGACCGGGCTCAATGCCGCCAGTTCATCGCTAATCACGTTCAGCTGGAAATTGCAGCCTTCGCCTTCGACTTCTACAGTCGTTTCAGGCAGCTTTCCTTCAAGGAAGCTCTTAACTTCTAGGGCCTGCATGCTCAACCTCTATCGGCGCCCAGTGCGCACGGGTCGCACATCATACAAAAAAGCCCCGCGCCTGCGAACCCCGCATAGCAGGACTCTGACGGGGGGCTTCTTTAATAATGTGTATCAGGGATGCGCCAGCAGCTCGGTCAAACCGGAAACTTCGGCAATCTCGCGCATGTCTTCTGGTAACGCACGGATGCTGACCGGCTTTTTCGCCGCCTCGGCATCACGCATGAAACACAGCAACAACGACAGGCCGACGCTGCTGGACTTGGTCACCGCCGAGCAATCAAGCACCAGCTCTGGCGCCTTGCAGGCCTTGATCAGCGCCTGGCCCTGCTTGCGCAGGTCAGGCCCGGTGCGGTAATCCAGCACGCCGCTGAGGAACAGCTCGCCGGCGTCGCCGATACGAACAGCCGACTCGGTCATTGCGCAGGCTTCCCGGCAGCTTTGTCGGTTTCTTCCTTGGCCTTGGCCACTTCACCGGCCCAACCATTGATGGTCTTGTCCAGATCGTTGCCATTGCGCTGCATCGCGTCGGCGAACTGATCACGGAACAGCTTGCCGATGTTGATACCGTTGATGATCACGTTACGCAGTTTCCACTCACCGTTGATCTTCGTCAGGGTGTAGGACACAGGGTACACGGCGCCATTGCTGCCGGAGACTTTCATCCCGACTTCGGCACGGTCGCCCGACTCGTCCTTGGGCGCATCAACGATAATGCCCTGGTTGTTGTATTCCAGCAGAGCGTTACCGTAGAACTGGAACAGCCCCTTCTTGAAGTTTTCCTGGAACGTCTGCATTTGCGCAGGCGTAGCTTTGCGCGAATATTTGACCGTCATGATGCTTTTGGAGATGCCTTCAGCATCGACCACAGGGCCAACGATCGTGTTGAGCGCGTTGTAGAACCTGGAAGGGTCTTGCTTGTACTGTTCTTTATTAGCCTTGAGGTCAGCCAGCATTTTGCTGGTGGTGTCCTGTACCAAATCGTGGGCAGAACCTGCCGCGTTGGCCATCATCGGCAATGCTGCAAGCAGTACCAGCAGGCCACGTCGCAAGGTAGAGATCATGAACAGATTCCTCATTTAGCGTCTTTATTGACCGTATTGAGCAAAAATTTCCCGATCAGGTCTTCGAGCACCAGCGACGACTGTGTGTCGTGGATGGTCGAACCATCCTTGAGCAGGGCTGTTTCCCCACCCACGCTGACCCCGATGTACTTCTCGCCCAGCAAACCCGCAGTGAGGATAGATGCCGTGGAGTCAGTTGGCAGATTATCTACCTTCTTGTCCAGTTGCATCGTCACCCGACCGGTAAAGCTGTCGCGATCCAGATCGATTGCCGTGACCTTGCCGATGGTGACGCCGGCCATGGTCACTTTGGATCTGACCGTCAAACCGGCGATATTGTCGAAGTACGCGTAAAGTTTATAGGTATCGGCGGTAGGGCTGGCCGAAAGGCCGCTGACTCGCAGGGCCAGCAACAGTAAAGCCAGGATGCCAGCCAGCAAGAAAAGGCCGACACCGATTTCCACAGTGCGGTTTTGCATCAGAAATCTCCAAACATCAAGGCGGTCAAAATGAAGTCAAGGCCCAGTACCGCCAACGAAGCGTATACAACGGTCTTGGTAGTGGCACGGCTGATCCCCTCTGAAGTGGGCTCACAGTCATAGCCTTGGAATACGGCAATCCAGGTCACCACAAAGGCAAAGACGATGCTCTTTATGATGCCGTTGAGCACGTCACCGGTGAAGGTCACGCTGTTTTGCATGTTGGCCCAGTAGGAGCCGTCGTAGACCCCCAGCCAGTCAACCGCCACCCACGAACCACCCCAGATCCCCACCACGCTGAAGATCATTGCCAGCAGTGGCAGGGAAATGAAGCCGGCCCACAGGCGCGGGGCAACAATGTACTTGAGCGGGTCCACGCCGATCATTTCCAGGCTGGACAGTTGCTCAGTGGATTTCATATTGCCGATTTCAGCGGTCAGCGCCGAACCTGCACGCCCCGCGAACAACAAGGCGGTAACCACCGGGCCAAGCTCACGCAACAGGGTCAGGGCCACCATCTGCCCTACCGCCTGCTCCGAGCCGTAGCTGGACAGGATATTGAAACCCTGCAGCGCCAGCACCATGCCGATGAATACGCCGGAGACCACGATGATCACCAGGGACATCACCCCCACCGAGTGCAGCTGCTTGACCAGCAGGCCAAAGCCGCCGCCGATACCGCCGCGCCCCAGCAAGGCGTGAAACAGGAAAATGGTCGAACGCCCCAGCACTTCGACGATGTCGATGCCCGAGCGACCGAAAAGGCGAACCTTCTCGATAAGAGATGTCTTGCGCATCAGCGCTTCCCCAGAAGATCTGAGCGGTAGTCCGCTGCCGGAAAGTGAAAAGGCACCGGGCCATCGGGGTTGCCGGTCATGAATTGGCGAATGCGCGGGTTATCGGCGTTCATCAACTCTTCAGGCGTACCCTGCCCCAGCACCTGACCATCACCCACTACATACAGGTAGTCGGCGATGCTCGCGGTTTCGGCCAGGTCGTGGGAAACCACGATACTGGTGATCCCCAATGCATCGTTGAGCAGGCGGATCAGGCGCACCAACACGCCCATGGCGATCGGGTCCTGACCTACGAATGGCTCGTCATACATGAGGATCTGTGGGTCGAGGGCAATCGCCCGCGCCAAGGCGACACGGCGCTTCATGCCGCCGGACAACTCGTCCGGCATCAGGTCGATGGCACCGCGAAGGCCTACGGCCTGCAGTTTCAACAACACGATGTCACGAATCATTTCATCGGACAGCTGGGTGTGCACCCGCAGCGGGAAGGCTACGTTTTCGAACACATCAAGGTCGGTGAACAGCGCGCCGCTCTGAAATAGCACGCCCATATGCTTGCGCGCATCGAACAGATCGCTGCGCGACAGCGTTGGCAGGTTCTGGCCGTTGACCCACACTTCCCCGGCACTGGGGCGCAATTGCATGCCCATCAGACGCAACAGGGTGGTCTTGCCGCAACCGGAAGGCCCCATGATGCCCGTGACCTTGCCGCGAGGAATGCGAATATCGACGTTATTGAAGATGCTGCGCGTACCGCGCTTGAAGGTAAGACCCTTCAGCTCGACCGCGTAGGCGTTATCGGCACTCATCTAATCTCCTTGGGATGCAGCCTTTCACTCAGACACCATGTGTGCGACTTTGGTTTTCAACAGATGCGCAATAGTTGAGCACATGGGTTGGGCGGACCGAACTGGCGGCGAACTATATCACTGCTGGTACAGAGCCCCCAAGGCCGGAACAGCGCTGGTTCAGATTTGAGACAGGGAAAAAACGTTGCTTGCTATGTTACCGACGGTGGTTTTCAGTTATCCCGCGCACAAAGCCTGACGAACTTGCGTGAGGGAATTGATCATTACCGCTATAATCGCCGACTTTTCGTCAGGCTATACGATTTCAGACATGAGCCAATCCAGCGACCTTATTCAATCCGCACAACGCACCATACGCCTTGAGCTTGAAGCCGTAGAGGGCTTGCTGGCGCATATCGACGCGGATTTCGTGCGCGCCTGCGAGATGATTCTGGCCAGCAAGGGCCGCGTTGTGGTGGTCGGCATGGGCAAGTCCGGCCACATTGGCAACAAGATCGCAGCGACCCTGGCGAGCACCGGGACCACCGCGTTTTTCGTGCACCCGGCCGAAGCCAGCCACGGCGACATGGGCATGATCACCAAGGACGACGTGATCCTCGCCCTGTCCAACTCCGGTACTACCAACGAAATCGTGACCCTGCTGCCGCTGATCAAGCGCCTGGGCATCCAGATGATCAGCCTCACTGGCAACCCTGAGTCAACGCTGGCCAAGGCCGCCGACGTGAACCTGAACGTGCACGTAGCCCATGAGGCCTGCCCGCTGAACCTGGCGCCCACCTCCTCCACTACCGCCGCGCTGGTAATGGGCGATGCCCTGGCGGTGGCACTGCTGGAGGCCCGCGGGTTTACGGCCGAGGACTTCGCATTTTCCCATCCGGGTGGCGCACTGGGCCGTCGCCTGCTGCTGAAAGTGGAAAATGTCATGCATCGCGGCGCCGAGCTGCCGAGCGTTCCACGCGGCACCCTGCTCAGGGATGCGCTGATGGAAATGACCCGCAAGGGCCTGGGCATGACTGCTATCGTCGAAACCGATGGCCGACTGGCAGGGATATTCACCGACGGTGACCTGCGTCGCACCCTGGACCGCACCATTGATATCCATACCGCGACCATCGACGCAGTGATGACCCCTCACGGCAAGACCGCGCGCGCCGAAATGCTCGCGGCCGAAGCGTTGAAAATCATGGAAGATCACCGCATAGGTGCTCTTATCGTGGTCGACGACGATGACCGGCCGATCGGGGCCCTTAACCTTGGCGACTTGCTGCGCGCAGGAGTGATGTAAATGAACAGCGACCTGTTGCAACGCGGTAAAGACATCAAGCTGGCGATTTTCGACGTTGACGGCGTACTGACCGATGGCCGCCTGTACTTCCTCGAAGACGGCAGCGAATTCAAGACCTTCAACACCCTCGACGGCCAAGGCATCAAGATGCTGATGGCAGCGGGCGTGCAAACCGCAATTATCAGCGGTCGAAAAACACCGGTTGTGGAACGCCGTGCACAAAACCTCGGTATTCCTCACCTGTATCAGGGCCGCGAGGATAAACTGGTGGTGCTGGACGAGCTTCTTGGCCAACTCAACCTAAGCTATGAACAAGTCGCCTATCTGGGCGACGACCTGCCAGACCTGCCGGTGATTCGCCGGGTGGGCCTGGGCATGGCCGTCGCAAATGCCGCGGCGTTTGTCCGCGAACACGCCCATGGCATCACCACCGCCCGTGGCGGCGAGGGTGCCGCCCGCGAGTTCTGCGAGTTGATCCTGCGTGCCCAGGGCAGTCTTGAAGCGGCCCACGCCGCCTACCTATAGAGCGTTATATGCTGAGTAAAAAGATTCGCAACTTCCTGTTATTCGGGGTCATCGCCGCGCTGCTCCTGGCGGTGGGCTACTGGAATATCAGCCCGGAGCGCTTTCTCGACAAGCCTGTTGCGCAGGTTGACGAAGGCCTTATCGACTATTACGCCACCAATGCCTACAGCATTCAGTATCTGCCCGACGGCAAGGTGCAGTATGAGATGACATCGGACAAGGTCGAGCACTTGAAGGCTTCCGAAGTCAGCCTGCTGACCAATCCGGACCTGAACCTGTATCGCGGCACCGAATTTCCTTGGCACGTGACCAGCAAGCGTGGCGAAGTCAACCCTGACGGCACCGAAGTTGAACTGATCGACTCGGTTCGCGTCGCACGTACAGACGCGCAGAACCGCGACACCATCATTACCAGCAGTCGCATGACCGTATTCCCACAGAAGCAATATGCGCAGACCGAGCAAGACGTTAGAATCGACGGCGCTGGCGGTGTATCGACTGGCAAGGGAATGAAAGCGTATTTGAAAGAAAGCAGGATACACCTGCTATCGAACGTAAGAGGACAGTATGAGGCTCGTTAAAACTCTCCCTATTTTGCTCGGTCTGGGCGCAGCACTGGGAAGCGTGAGCGCCTGGGCTCTGCCGAACGATAGCCAGCAACCGATCCACATCTCGGCTGACGATGCGCAGCTCGATGACAAGCAAGGTGTCGCCACCTACACCGGCGGCGTGATCATCACCCAGGGCTCGATGAAGATTACCGGCAACACGGTGACCCTGACTCGTACCAAGACCGGCGATATCGATGTGGTGACTTCGGTCGGCAACCTGGCTTATTTCGAGCAGAAGCAGTCCGCTACCGATACAGGCCCCATGAAAGGCTACGGCAAGACTATCCAGTATCACGCCCAGCAGAACCGCATCGTACTGATTGACCAGGCCAAGGTGCTGAGCCCGGACGGCAACTCCACGGAAGGTGAAAAAATCACCTATGACACCGTGAAGCAGATCGCTAACGCCGGTCGCGCCAACGGCAACAAGGTCACCGCACCCCGCCCACGCATCGACATGGTTATCCAGCCGAAGAAGAAGGCCGAGTAATGGCAACCCTGAAAGCCCAGCATCTGGCCAAGGCCTATAAAAGCCGCCAGGTGGTACGCGACGTCAGCCTGTCGATCGACAGCGGCCAGATCGTCGGCCTGCTCGGCCCTAACGGTGCCGGCAAAACCACCTGCTTCTATATGATCGTCGGGCTGGTCCAGGCGGACCAGGGTCGCGTATTGATCGACGACCTGGACGTCAGCCACCAACCCATGCACGGTCGTGCACGGGCAGGTATCGGCTATCTTCCGCAGGAGGCGTCGATCTTCCGTAAACTGTCGGTAGCCGACAACATCATGGCGATCCTCGAGACCCGCAAGGAACTTGATCGCGATGGCCGCCGCCAGGAACTGGAAAGCCTGCTGCAGGAATTCCACATCAACCATATTCGCGACAACCTCGGCATGAGCCTGTCCGGTGGTGAGCGTCGCCGCGTGGAAATCGCCCGCGCCCTGGCGACCGCGCCGAAATTCATCCTGCTGGATGAGCCCTTCGCAGGTGTCGACCCGATTTCGGTAGGTGACATCAAGCAGATCATCCATCACCTCAAGGCCAAGGGCATTGGTGTGCTGATCACCGACCACAACGTGCGCGAGACCCTTGATATCTGTGAAACCGCTTATATCGTCAATGATGGCCAGCTAATTGCCGAAGGCGATGCCGAAACCATCCTGGCCAACGAGCTGGTGAAGGAAGTGTACCTGGGTCACGAGTTCCGCCTGTAAACACAGGGGTGTCGCGCTCTTACCTGAAGCGCGCGGGAGTCAATGGAAACCTCGGTTTTTTTATTGTTACCGCGCTCTAGGCAAAGGCCCCGAGATCAGGCATATAATTTGCTTATGTTTGGCGCTCACGCGCCCTGTCGTGGATGGCGCATTGCGCCGGCGAATAAGGTGTTAAGCCCCTGCCATGAAACCATCGCTAGTCCTGAGAATGGGCCAGCAGCTGACGATGACACCGCAGCTGCAACAGGCCATCCGCCTGCTCCAATTGTCGACCCTGGACCTGCAACAGGAAATCCAGGAGGCCCTGGAGTCCAATCCGATGCTCGAACGCCAGGAAGAAGGCGACGACTTCGATAACGCAGATCCTCTGGCCGATAACATCGAGCAAAAACCCAATTCCGACGTGCAGGAACCCTCCTATCAGGAAACCGCCCCGACGGTGGACAACCTGGAGGAAGGCGACTGGAATGAACGCATTCCCAACGAGCTTCCCGTGGACACCGCCTGGGAAGACGTCTACCAGACCAGCGCCAGCAGCCTGCCAAGCAGCGATGATGACGAGTGGGATTTCACTACCCGCACGTCGGCGGGGGAGAGCCTGCAGAGCCACTTGCTGTGGCAACTGAACCTGGCGCCGATGTCCGATACCGATCGCCTGATCGCGGTCACCCTGATCGATTGCATCAATAACCAGGGTTACCTGGACGAAACCCTCGACGAGATCCTCGAGGCCTTCGACCCGGAACTGGATATCGAACTGGACGAAATCGAAGCCGTCCTGCACCGCATCCAGCAATTCGAGCCCGCAGGCATCGGGGCACGCACACTCAGCGAGTGCCTGTTACTGCAACTGCGCCAATTGCCGGCCAAGACGCCATGGCTCACCGAAGCGCAACGCTTGGTCAGTGACTACATCGACCTGCTGGGCAGTCGCGATTACAGTCAACTGATGCGCCGTATGAAGCTCAAGGAAGATGACTTACGCCAGGTCATCGAGCTGGTGCAAAGCCTCAACCCGCGTCCAGGCTCGCAGATCGAGTCCAGCGAAGCCGAATATGTGGTGCCCGACGTCATCGTGCGCAAGGACAACGAACGCTGGCTGGTGGAGCTGAACCAGGAGTCGGTACCGCGCCTGCGGGTCAACCCGCAATACGCAGGTTTTGTGCGCCGCGCCGACACCAGCGCCGATAACACCTTCATGCGCAACCAGTTGCAGGAAGCGCGGTGGTTCATCAAGAGCCTGCAAAGCCGCAACGAAACCCTGATGAAAGTCGCAACTCAGATCGTTGAACACCAGCGCGGTTTCCTGGAGTACGGCGACGAGGCCATGAAGCCTCTCGTGCTGCACGACATCGCCGAAGCCGTCGGCATGCATGAATCGACGATTTCCCGGGTTACCACGCAGAAATTCATGCATACCCCACGGGGTATTTATGAGCTGAAATACTTTTTCTCCAGCCACGTCAGCACCTCTGAAGGCGGTGAATGCTCGTCCACGGCGATCCGCGCGATCATCAAAAAACTGGTTGCCGCTGAAAATCAGAAAAAGCCGTTGAGTGACAGCAAGATCGCTGGTTTACTGGAGGCACAAGGCATTCAGGTCGCCCGTCGAACCGTCGCCAAGTACCGCGAGTCCCTAGGGATCGCGCCTTCCAGCGAGCGTAAGCGGTTGATGTGACGGGCGGGCCACAGCGTTCCAGTGGTGGGTATTCCTGCCCACCGCTTTATGCACTGGCAACGAAGGAGAAGCTGTATGCAAGTCAACATCAGTGGACACCAGCTGGAAGTCACCAAGCCCCTGCGTGAATACACCGAGAGCAAACTGAACAAGCTTGCGGGGCATTTTGACAAGATCACCAACGTGCAGGTCATCATGGAGGTCGATAAGCTCAAGCAGAAAATCGAGGCCACCCTGCACGTACCGAATGCCAAGCTCGTCGCCAATGCGGAACATGAAGATATGTACGCGGCCATTGACTCCCTCTACGACAAGCTCGACCGCCAACTCATAAAGCATAAGGAAAAGAATCTGCACCTGATGCAAGGTACAGGTCGTTAACTCTCCCCCCATGATCCGACTTGAAAACATCCTGACCCCCGGCCGTTCCCTCGTGAACGTGCCGGGCGGCAGTAAAAAGCGCGCCCTCGAACAAATTGCCAACCTGATCGCCCGGGAAATTCCGGATCTGGAGATGCAAGATGTCTTCGAAGCTCTGATTGCCCGTGAAAAACTCGGCTCCACCGGTTTTGGCAACGGCATCGCGATCCCCCACTGCCGCCTCAAAGGTTGTGATAAACCTGTGAGCGCGCTGATGCACCTGGACGCTCCGATTGATTTCGACGCCATCGACGGCGCCCCGGTCGACCTGCTGTTTGTGCTGCTGGTCCCGGAAGCCGCCACCGATGCGCACCTGGAACTGCTACGGCAGATCGCCAGCATGCTAGACCGCAAGGATGTACGCGACAAACTGCGCAGCGCCTCCAGCAATGAAGCGTTGTACCAAGTTGTCCTGGATGAACAAAACGGGCAGTAATCATGCGTTTGATCATCGTCAGCGGTCGCTCCGGCTCCGGTAAGAGCACCGCCCTCAATGTACTTGAGGACAACGGCTTCTATTGCATCGACAACCTGCCCGCCGGCCTGCTGCCAGAGCTGGCGGAACGTGCACTGATCCATACCGAATTGGCGCAGCCGCTGGTTGCGGTCTCGATTGATGCGCGCAACCTGCCCAGCCACCTCTCGCGCTTCCCGGAACTGTTGGAAGAAGTGCGTGCCAAGCACATTCATTGCGATGTGCTGTACCTGGATGCCGACGAAGAAACCCTGCTCAAGCGTTTCTCCGAAACCCGTCGACGTCACCCCCTCAGCAGCGCCAACCGCTCCCTGGCTGAAGCCATCGAGGACGAGACCAAGCTGCTCGGGCCGATCATTGACCTGGCCGACCTGAAGATCAACACCACCAACCTGAACCTGTATCAGTTGCGCGACGCGATCAAGCTGCGCCTGCTGAACCAGCCTGAGCCGGGGACGGCGTTCCTGGTCGAGTCGTTTGGCTTCAAGCGGGGCATGCCGGTAGATGCCGACCTTGTGTTCGATGTGCGCTGCCTGCCCAACCCTTACTGGAAGCCGGAGTTGCGCGACCAGTCGGGGCTGGATCAGCCCGTGATCGACTACCTGGCCGCACAACCGGACGTAGAAGAGATGTTCCAGGATATCTCCACCTACCTGCTCAAATGGTTGCCGCGCTTTGCCGCCAGCAATCGAGCCTATGTCACCATTGCCATTGGCTGCACTGGCGGCCACCACCGCTCGGTCTATCTGACTGAACGCCTGGGCCAGGTGCTGCAACAAACCCTCAAGAACGTCCAGGTTCGCCACCGCGACCTTAGCTGAAAGGAACACCACTGCGATGCCGGCTCGGGAAATTGAAATCATCAACAAGCTGGGCCTGCACGCCCGGGCGTCAGCTAAATTCGTCGGCGTGGCCGGCCAGTTCCCCTGCCAGATCCGTGCTGGGCGTACGCCAGAGTCCATGGTCGATGGCAAAAGCATCATGGCGATGATGATGTTGGCGGCCGGCAAAGGCACCAAAATCCATCTGCGCACCGAAGGCGAGCAAGAAGACGAAGCAATGGCCGCGCTGGTCGAGTTGATCAACAACTACTTCGACGAAGGCGAATAACCCCTACTGTAATTAGATGGACTCGCCCAAGCCGAGGCGTCTATGCGCCACGGTGGCATTCTTATAGAAGCCAACGACAGCGAGGGCGAGCCCATGAAAAAGCATACGACGATCAATCAGTCTTTGTCAGCC
>NZ_WJZM01000072.1:0-27137 GCF_021609545.1 Pseudomonas sp. PA-1-6B | reverse complement strand
GACCATAGAGCATTGGAACCACCTGATCCCATCCCGAACTCAGCAGTGAAACGATGCATCGCCGATGGTAGTGTGGGGTTTCCCCATGTGAGAGTAGGTCATCGTCAAGATTAAATTCCAAAACCCCTGTCTGCTAACGCAGACAGGGGTTTTGTTTATGTAGAAGCTCATGAATTTCACCGGCACGTTGCCAACACAACGGTCTGGTACACAGAATTTCTTGACGACCATAGAGCATTGGAACCACCTGATCCCATCCCGAACTCAGCAGTGAAACGATGCATCGCCGATGGTAGTGTGGGGTTTCCCCATGTGAGAGTAGGTCATCGTCAAGATTGAATTCCGAAACCCCTGTCTGCTAACGCAGACAGGGGTTTTGTCGTTTAGGGCGGCCCACCGCAGCAAATCTGCCTTACGGCTACCGCCTGTCGGTTTCCTACGTTAAAAGAAGATGCTTCTCACAAATTCCTAAGATTTGTCGAAGTTTAGCCGAAAGCCTGACGAGCCATGCGTGCACCGAAATAGAGCGACCGCAGAGTCCGCCTATCCCGTTACATGGAATGTTCCACTCGGCACGCTCACCCCCCTTTGGCAAAAGAAGTCGATGAAATGAATCTCAAGTTCAGTCATAAAATTCTGTTGGCCGCGTCAGGCGTCGTGGTTTTAGCCTTCGCGTTATTTACCCTCTACAACGACTACCTGCAGCGCAGCACCATCAGGCAAAACCTGACATCGTCCATCCAGCAATCTGGCGAGCTTACCGCCAGCAGTGTGCAGAACTGGCTCAGTGGTCGCATCCTGGTCCTCGAGAACCTGGCGCAGAACGTTGCCCACCAGGGCAGCGCCGCCGACCTCCCAGGTTTGGTCGATCAGCCAGCATTCACCACCAATTTCCAGTTCACCTATGTAGGTCAAACCAATGGGGTATTCACCCAGCGCCCTGACGCGAAGATGCCTGACGACTACGACCCCCGTCAGCGCCCTTGGTACAAGCAAGCAGTAGTGGCGGACAAAACCATGCTTACTCCGCCTTATATGGCGGCTGTGGGCGGTCAGATTGTGACAATTGCCATGCCGGTGAAAAAGAATGGCGAGTTGTTGGGTGTTGTCGGTGGTGACCTGAGCCTGCAGACACTTGTGAAGATCATCAACTCGGTAGACTTCGGTGGTATCGGCCATGCGTTCCTGGTCAGCGGTGATGGCCAGGTCATCGTCAGTCCGGACCAGGACCAGGTGATGAAGAATCTCAAGGACATCTATCCCGGCACCGACGTGCGCATTGAGAAGCTCAATCAGGACGTTGTCCTCAACGGTCAGGATCGTATCCTTTCCTTCACGCCTATCAGCGGCTTGCCTGGCGCTGACTGGTACATCGGCCTTTCGATCGACAAAGAAAAAGCCTATGCCCCGCTTGGCAAATTCCGTACTTCGGCCTTGATTGCGATGTTGATTGCCGTTGTGGCTATTGCGGTACTCCTGAGCCTGTTGATTCAAGTACTGTTGCGCCCGTTGACCACCATGGGCGTGGCCATGCAGGACATTGCCCAAGGCGAAGGTGATTTGACCCGACGTCTCGACGTGACCAGCAAAGACGAGTTCGGCGAGGTCGGCAGCGCATTCAACCAGTTCGTCGAGCGAATTCACGCGTCGATTTCCGAAGTGTCTTCGGCAACGCGCCAGGTGCACGATTTGTCCCAGCGTGTGATGGCTTCATCCAATGCGTCGATCATCGGTTCTGACGAACAGAGCGCACGTACCAACAGCGTGGCTGCAGCCATCAACGAACTAGGGGCCGCCACCCAGGAAATCGCGCGCAACGCTGCTGATGCGTCCCAGCATGCCAGTGGTGCCAGCGAACAAGCTGACGATGGTCGTAAAGTGGTGGAGCAAACCATTCAGGCGATGTCGGAGCTTTCGCAAAAGATCAGCCTGTCCTGCACTCAGATCGAAACCCTTAATGCCAGTACCGATAACATCGGACACATCCTGGATGTGATCAAAGGCATTTCCCAGCAAACCAACTTGCTCGCCCTAAACGCGGCGATCGAAGCGGCCCGTGCTGGCGAAGCAGGGCGTGGTTTTGCCGTCGTGGCGGATGAAGTGCGCAATTTGGCGCACCGTACCCAGGAGTCGGCAGAAGAAATCCACAAGATGATCACTTCGCTGCAAGTGGGTTCGCGCGAAGCCGTGACCACCATGAACGCCAGCCAGGCTTCCAGCGAAGAAAGCGTCGAAGTCGCTAACCAGGCAGGTGAGCGTCTGGTCAGCGTGACGCAACGTATCGTTGAGATCGATGGCATGAACCAATCCGTCGCGGCCGCCACTGAAGAGCAGACCGCCGTGGTTGAAACCCTCAACGTCGATATCAACCAGATCAACTTGCTGAACCAGCAGGGTGTGGCCAACCTCAACGAGACGCTCAAGGACTGCGATGCGCTGTCCCAGCAGGCCAGCCGACTGAAGCAATTGGTCGATAGCTTCAAGATCTGATCCTGACCGCATCGGAGCGAGGCCTCTCGCTCCGATCGCTTGGTCTCACGTCCAGGGTGCTATTCAGAGGAAGCTGATAGCGCTCAGATAGTCGCAGCCTTTGCGTAACAGCGCCTGGCTCTTGGGTGGATAGCACATGCCCATTTTTTTCACGCCCCACCGGGCATTGTCGTAACGGATCATCGACGTGTCACCGATGTCTTCGCCCAGTTCGTCCAGGTAAAAGCCCAGCACTCCGAACAACGCGTTCTTGCGGTTCACTTTGCGCAATGCCCGTTGCCAGTGCTCAACGCTGACTCGGTCAAAAACGTGCCCAGCCTCGCTGAATACATCGAGGTACTGATCCCAACTCAAGGGCAACGGGTTGTGCAGGTTGAACACGTTTCGCCCAGGGTCAAAGCGCGCGCTGTGGTAGGCGATGAAACGCGCCAGGAAGTCCACCGGCATCAGATCGAAATTGGCGTCCAGTCGCGGGACCATCCCTAATTGCAGAGACCCCTTGAGCATCAACATCAAGCGGTTTTTCTGTGGCTGGCAAACACCGTTCTGGCTGTTGAAGCTGATATTTCCCGGCCGATGAATATTGACCCAGGCCCCTTGCTCGACTGCCCGTCCTAACAGCCGCTCGGCTACCCACTTGGAGAGGTTGTAGCCATTTTTCACATAAAGCGGCAGTGCGCGTCGGGCAGGCGCTTCAAGCACGAACCCGTCGACGTCCACGCTGCTGCAGGCTGACAGCGTCGAGATGAAATTGAGGACCTTCTTGCAATGGGTCTCGCAAAGACGCAGGCATTCCAGCACCGGCTCGACGTTGTCCTTGGCGAGTGAGGCGTAATCCATCACATGATTGACCTGCGCGGCGTTATGCACCACCACGCCGTAATGACGGGCGAGGTGCTCGTACACGTCGTCGGCCAAGCCCAGGCGAGGTTTACGAATATCGGCGGCATATACCTGCACTCGGCTCAGGTCCAGATGTTCCAAGCGGTATTCGCGCAATGCCTGGGCGAACCTTGTCGCTGCCGAATGGCCGGGCAACTCGCGCACCAGGCACGCCACGTCCTGCGCCCCGCCAGCCAGCAGTGCCTGGACAATATGAACCCCGACAAAGCTGTTCGCGCCGGTGACGATGGCTTTGCGCGAGTCTCCCGCAAGGGTCTCGGGCAGCACCTCGACCTCCAGTGCTCGCGTCGCATCTTGTTCCATCTGGTCGGATGGTGTATCCGGCAGTGCACTGCCATCCATGAGTGCGGCCAATGTGCGGATGGTCGGCGTCTCAAAAAAGGGGCTCAGGCAGAAGCTGCGTCCAAACTGCTCGCGCAGGCGTAGCAACAGGGTCGACAACAGGATGGAGTGGCCACCGAGGTTGAAAAAACTCTCATCAATCGAGAGTTCGCCTGCGGGTAATCCCAGCAGCTCACCCCACACGTCAGCCAGTTGTGCCTGCAAAGGGTCTTGTATGCGACAGCGATCCATCCCGATGGGTATGGGTATTGGCATGGCCAGCAAGGCCTTGCGATCGATCTTGCCGTTATTCGAACGGGGCATGCATGCCAGTTCGCTCCAAGCGCTGGGCTGCATATGCACGGGCAACCACTGTCGAGCATGTTCCTTCAGGCTTGCCAGCGTAGCGCCAGATTCCGGCTGGGCGGCAAAGCCGATGACTCTGTGTGCCGTATCGATCACCACTGCCACTTGGCGAAACAAGCGACTATCGCGCAAGCACTGTTCAATATCCTGAGGCTGAACTCGAAACCCGCGGATCTTGACTTGCTCATCCCTGCGGCCGCCCAGTTCGATGCCCTCTTGCGTCCATTTTGCCAAGTCGCCGCTGCGATAAGCCTGTAGCACTTGGCCATTTGGCAGTGTCAGCGTCACGAACGGATTGTCGGCCCGCGAGAGTGTATTCGAATAACCCAGGCTTACTCCGGGACCGACAATGTACAAGTCGCCCATTACCTGTTCATCCACGGGCTGCAGGTTCTCGTCGAGAATCAGCACCTGGCTGTTAGCGATGGGGAGGCCGATATTGCGATGGCTGTCACCTCGTTGGAATACCCGATGGGTCGCCAACACAGTGGCCTCGGTCGGCCCATAGAGGTTATGCAGCTGGCATTGACCGGCCAGTTGTTCGATCACGCAGGGCTCGCAGAAATCACCTCCGGTCAGTAAATGAGTCATGCCCAATGGCTGATCCAGCGGCAGGATGCTGAGCAGTGCCGGTGGCACAAACCCGTGAGTGACGCGTTGCTTGCGAATCAGCTCTACCAGTTGCTGAGGGTCGTGACGTTGGTCTGGGCTGGGCACAATCAACTCGGCGCCGGCGATCAATGCAGGGAAAATATCGATCAGTGAAGAATCGAAGCCCAGTGGCGAAAATTGCAGGACGCGACTGTGTTGATCCAACGCCACGCAACTGACGAGCCAGGCCGTGAAGTGCGCCAGGTTGTATTGGCTCAGCAGTACCCCCTTGGGCTGGCCCGTCGTACCCGAGGTGAACAGTGCCACGCACGGCTCGTCGGCACGGGGGGGACGGTGCATCAGCGGTTGCGTCATGTCGGCGCTGTGCGCGGCCACCTGGCTCACATCAAGTGAAACGAAACGCTCTCGCAATGGGTGCTGGCCATTCTCCAGCAGCACACAGGCCTTGAGGCTGGTCAGCATGCAGTGCTGGCGTTGCTCCGGGTGGTCAGGCACCAGCGGCAAATACACGGCGCCACAGCCAAGCACCGCGAGAATACTGGCGTACAACTCGGCAGATTTCTCCAGGCATACGCCGACCACTTGTGGAGCCTCGGCATCCTCCAGCAAGGGAAGCAGGCGTTGTTGAATAGCCATGGCTTGTTGCTGGAGCTGCCGATAAGTCAGCGCGTGACCGGCGATGTTCAGCACTGTTCGATGCGCGAAGGTATTGAGGCTGGCCTGCAGCCGTTCGATCATGGGCGTTCGGGCCGCGTGCAGTAAGGCAGGGTCCGCCGTGTGGTTGAACCGGTGCATGAAAGCCAAGGCATCCAACTCTTGCAGGCCCTGTTCAGGCCAGGCGTTAGCAGCGGCCGTTGCCGAGAAATAAGCGGGGTCTCTTGAAAAACCGCAGACCAACAAAGCAGCCCACTCCACCACTGCATTCGTTGCCTGCTGACGCAACCGCTGCCCATTGCCGCTGGGTTCCTGGGCAACGTCGTGCACCGTCAGCAGGCGCCACTCCCGGTCGTAGCAGCGCAACTGCAATGAGGGCAGCCCGTGTTCGCAGAGCGGGCCGATACCCACGCGCAAGCTTAACCATGGCGCACTGGCGGGCGAGGGCGGCAGCGGCTGACTCCCGTCTTCAATAACCAGATCCACAGACCCCGTTCCTGCCACATGCCCATATTGCTCCAGCTCCTGCCTGAGCGCCGCCAGAGCGTTACCGGTACCACGCCACTCGATCTGCAAGCGCCTCATGCCAACCTCCTCGATACGGGCAGGTAGTCGCTCAGGGCTCGTGCCACGCTGGGGGTTTGCAGTACGCCGCTGTGGTGCAGTAGGCCCATGATATTGGCCAGCAGCGGATGTTGGTGGGTGATGGGAAAGTCCAGCGCCTGGATTTCGTCGCGCAGTGCCCGGCGCGTATCGGCACTGATAGCCAAGTGTTCGATCAGTTGCAGATCGAAGTCTTTCTGTAGGTCGTTGGTCAGGTAGTGCGTCAGGAACACGGGCAGGGCTTGAGCAATGTGGTCGCGATCTTCAGAGCTTGCCGATTGCCAGTAGAGGCGCACCAACTGTGTCCAGAACCGCGCATGCCGCCCTTCATCAAACAGATGATCGGCCATCAGGCCGCGGACAGAGGATTTGACGCTGCCATCTTTGGAAAACGCTGCGACGTCATGGGTGACGGTGTTCTCAGCGATGGCGACGCCGATCAACTCTACGGCATCGTGCAAGTATGCCGGTACCTGTGCCTGGGCTGCCGGCAGCGCGCGGCCCAATTCAATTTGCCCGGGTAGATCGAGCGGTTGGATTCCGGTCATCTGCACGGCTTGCTGCAGGAAATCCAGCGCGACCAGCGCGTGATAATCCTCGTCGACAACGACCGTCATCGCATCGTAGCGGCAGGCGAGCGGGAAGGGCAGGGAGAAGCGATTTTTAGCGATGCTGCGAGCGGTTTTGTCGACGATCTCTGTTTCGAAAATCACCACGTCATTGATGAATTTATAGAAGCTTTGCACCAGCACGAAGTCGCGCCATTGCGGGCAGTGCTTGAGAAAGGTTGCACTCAGCACCAGAGGCTGACGGCACAGGGGGAAGATGAGTTTGTCGTCGTCTTCCAACATCCGCCGGGGGCGTGTGCGGATGGTTGCGCGACGCTCCCAGTCATCGGCAAAGGATTGGTAATGAGCGGCGTTCACGGACGTACCTCATGCATCGAGGCCAGTACGTCGTCCCAGAGGGTAATACGACTCTGCACGGCGCACAGGGCTGCGTTATCGGCCTGTCGCTGACGGCTGGGGTCTGCGTCGACCAGGCGCTGTAGCAGCTGTTGCGCCGCAGGCTCGTGATCATCGCTGTCTATTTCGATATGGCGGCTGAGGTAGTGACATAGCGTAGGGGCCTGCCGACCTATGAATGCATGGCTATGCAAAAGCCTTTCGAACATTGACGGAATCACACACTCTCGGCCATGCAGGAACGCCGCCGCCACACAGTGGGTCGGAGCGCTCAGGGCAATTTGTAAGGTGCTGTCGACGAAGCGGGCGACGCCCTGGGGCGCATCGATCATCTGCAAGGCTGCGCTTACCTCCACTCCCTGGCTTTGCAGGTCGATAAAGCGAGTGATTGGGACCGTGCTGGCGCCCACTTCCGTCATTGCGTCCAGGTACAGCTCGAAGTGGCTGCAATAGCCCCGCGTCGGGTGCTCGTCCGACTCTTCCGCCAGCACGATTTCATTAATCAAGCGGGCTGCGTGCGGGTCAGTGGAGGGGAGCCAGGGCAACTGCATGCAAGTGAGGTCCTGTTGCAGGCGTTTGGTCAGGCTCATGAAATCCCAGACAGCAAATACGTGGTGTTTCATGAAGTGTTGTAACTTGCCGAGGCTGTTTACTTCTATAAATAACGGATGATCAAAAAGTTGTCGTTTTTTTTGCGCGAGTGAATGTTGATACATGGTTGACGCCTATGAAATGTTGCGAGTGCTCTAAAAAGCGGTGTTGGAATATTATAGTTGTGAGCGCAAGACTAACTTGAGCGCGGCCACGCGCACGGCGAGGCCTTTTAACTAGGCAGACGCAGCAGAGTGAGAGGTGTGGCTTGCTGGGAGACGATAATAAGCTGATTGAATGTTTTAAGCGGTGTACAAATGTATTAGATGTTTTTCCCGATGTTTATGTGTGTGGTGATTTGTCCATCTATACGTGGGAATTTTCTGTGCGCTGAGTCGCTTTAATTATGATTTGGTTCTTTGTTTTTTCTGATGGAGCAACAATCCCAGATAAGAAAGTTGCTACATCACCTAAGGATCAAGGGCAAAAGCGAAAAAACCTACTGAGTGGGGTTTTTTTCGGCGCTCTCAAGGCCGCTGAGGTAGGTCGCGATCACCTCCATGCCTCGCATCAAGTGGTTACGCAGCGTCAGGATGCTCTCCTCGACCTTCTTCTGCGCTACCAGGCTCAGCAGTTCGCGGTGATCCTCCTGGGAAGTCTCCCCCAGCCCCATCGCCTCAAGGTTGAAGCGCAGGAAGCGCTCCTCCTCATTCAATCCGTGCTCGACCAAAGTGAGCAGCCGTTGGTTGGGCGCCTTGCCGTACAACACCATGTGAAACAGGCGATTGAGCCGACCAATCTTGGTGTAGTCTTTCTCGCATTCCAGCGCATTGATACACGCTTCGGCTTGAGTAAGGTCCGCATCTGTGAGCAATGGAATCGACAGGCGCAGGGCCTCGGACTCCAGCAACATGCGCAGGGCATAGGTCTCGGCCGAATTGTCCTCGATCAAGGGAGCAACGACGGCACCCTTGTGAGTCACCACATGCAACAAGGATTGCGCCTCCAGCTGGCGCAACGCTTCGCGTACCGGCATGCGGCTGACGCCGAACAGGCTGGCCAGTTCTTGCTGGCGCATGGCGGTGCCGCAGGGCAGTCGCCCATCGAGGATGGCATTACGCAACGTTTCTTCGATAACGGAGCGCGCAAGATGGGCGGGAATAGGCCCGCTGATTTTGATGCTGCTTAATGGGTTCGGCTTCTGCGTCACGGTTGCGCTATCCTCCTTTCTTGAATAATAGTCTGGCTAATTGGATCCAAAGAACACTAAAGATGGGCCAGGTGCTTGTCAAATAGCCAAAGTTTCCGTTTGTAAGGGCTTACACAGCATACTTTGTGTCTCTCACAAGGGCGGTTATAAAAACGCGGCCTCCTGCGATGATTGCACTGTGCCATTGTTTTTTGTAGGGCCAGGCTTCACCATCCCTGGAAATTCCGTCTCTTTCACGGACTGAACATTTTGGCGGTAAGTTTTAATCCCTATCGACTGCTTTGCTGGCTTTTATCAGCAACTTTACTGGCCGGCCTGATGCTCGGCGGGCTACGTGCCGATTGGGATTTCTCGCAAATCAGCCGCAAGGCTACCGCCGTCTACGGGCCTTTGGGTCAAGGTCAGCAGCGTATCGACGCCTGGCAGCGGCTGTTGGTGAGCGAAAAACAGGTCAGCGAGCAGGAGCAGCTCAAGGTCGTCAATTTGTTCTTCAACAAGCAAATGACCTACGTGGAAGACATCGATCTCTGGCACGTTGTGGATTACTGGGAGACGCCCGTCGAGGCACTCTGGAAAGGTGCTGGTGACTGTGAAGACTACGCCATCGCAAAATATTTCAGTTTGCGTCACCTGGGCGTGTCCAGCGACAAATTGCGCATTACCTACGTCAAGGCCCTGCGGCAGAATCGGGCGCACATGGTCCTGACTTATTATTCGAGCCCCGACGCCGTCCCACTGGTGCTCGACAGCCTGATGGATGAGATCCTGCCGGCTACCCGTCGCACTGACCTGGTCCCGGTGTACTCATTCAACGCCGAGGGGCTGTACTTGCCTGGTGCCAAAGGCAACAAAAAAGTCGGTGATACCAAACGCTTGTCGCGCTGGCAGGATGTGTTGAGAAAAATGCGTGCGGAAGGCTTCCCAGCCGAGCCTGCCAACTAGGAGTAACTGATCGGATGTCTCTGTTCAAACAGCTATTGATCGCAATCTGTCTGTTCCTGGTGGTCGCCTTCAGCGGCAGCTTCATGGTCAGCCTGGAAAGCTCGCGCACCCAATACGTCAACCAATTGCGCTCCCACGCCCAGGATGCCGCGACGGCATTGGCGCTGTCGCTGACCCCGAATATCGATGACCCAGCCATGGTGGAGCTGCTGGTCAGCTCGATCTTCGACAGCGGTTACTATGCCAGCATCCGCGTCGTGGACCTGGCCACCGACAAAACCATCGTCGAGCGCAGCGGTATTCCCGACAACAACGGCGTGCCCAACTGGTTCGTCAAGCTGATCGGCCTGGAGCCGGCGGGCGGTGATGCCCTGGTCAGCCGTGGCTGGGAACAGGCCGCACGGGTAGAAGTAGTCAGCCATCCGATGTTCGCCCTGGCTAAGCTCTGGCAAAGCGCCCTGGGTAGCCTGGGCTGGTTGCTCTTGTGCGGTGCGGTCAGCGTGGTGCTCGGTGGGCTGCTGCTGCGCCGGCAATTGAAGCCGTTGGACTATATGGTCAAACAGTCCCACGCCATTGCCCGCCGTGAGTTCCTCAGCCTGCCTGACTTGCCCCGCACGCCTGAACTACGGCGGGTGGTGCAGGCCATGAACCAGATGGTGGAAAAGCTCAAGGCGCTGTTCCAGGAGCAGGCCGAGCGTAGCGAAAAACTGCGCACCGAATCCTATCAGGACAACCTCACCGGCCTCGCAAACCGCCGTTATTTCGAGATGCAGCTCAACGCCCGCGTCAGTAACCCGGAAGAGACCAACTCCGGCTACCTGCTGCTGCTGCGGGTCAAGGACCTGGCCGGCCTCAACCAGCGCCTCGGTGGCCAGCGCACCGACCAATTACTGCAAGCGGTTGGCGAACAACTGCTGCGCCAGTGCGCGCCGTACCCGGAAACCCATAACCTCGTCACCCGTATTCGTGGCGGTGAGTTCGCCGTGCTGGCGCCGGGGTTGATGCGTGAAGAAGCGGTGCAGCTGGCGCAAAACCTGGAAACCACCTTGCTCAGTCTGCAAGCGACCGGCGCCAGTGACGTTACGCCGGTCGCCTATATCGGCCTGGCGCCGTTCAGCCATGGCGACGCGCCCCAAGCCCTGCTGACCCTGGCCGATCAGGCCCTGGCCCAGGCCCAAGCTCAGGGCGACACCAGTTGGGTGTGCCTGGACCGCAGCGCCGCCGCCAGCGTGGGAGACGATCACCATGCCTGGCACACCTTGTTGGACCAGGCCCTGACCCAGCAGCGCTTCCAGCTGTACTTCCAGCCGGTTGTCGCCAGCCAGGACCCACAATTGGTCTTGCATTACAAAGTACTGTCGCGCTTGCAGGACGAAGACGGCCACACCATACCGGCCGGGCGCTTCCTGCCGTGGCTTGAGCGCTTTGGTTGGTCAGCCCGCCTGGACCGCCTGATGCTGGAGCAGGTGCTCAAGCAGATGGCCAGCCACACCGATAACCTGGCGCTGAATCTTTCGGCCGCGACCTTGCAAGATACCCAGGCCCTGAACCGTATTTATGACCTGCTGCGCCAGCACAGCAACCTGGGCCCGCGCCTCACTCTGGAGATCGGTGAGGAGCAACTGCCTGAGCAGCCTGTGCTGGAACAGATGACCCACCGCCTGCGCGAGCTGGGCTTCTCCCTCAGCCTGCAACGTTTCGGTGGGCGGTTCAGCATGATCGGCAACCTGGCGCGCCTGGGCCTGGCGTACCTGAAGATCGACGGCAGCTACATTCGCGCCATCGACCAGGAAAGTGACAAGCGCCTGTTTATCGAGGCCATCCAGCGAGCGGCCCATAGCATCGACCTGCCGCTGATTGCTGAGCGTGTAGAGACTGAAGGCGAACTGAAGGTGATTCGTGAAATGGGGATTTTCGGCGTGCAGGGCCAACTGTTTGGCGAGCCCGCGCCCTGGAAATCTCACTGATATGACTGGATTAAAATAGGGCCAGTTGTGGCGAGCAAGCTTGCTTGCGCTGGGGTGCGAAGCGCCCCCAAAAGCCGGTGACTGCTGCGCAGTCAAGCGGGAGCAAGCTCCCTCGCCACAGCAAGCCTCCTCCCACATTTAAATTCAGGTTCGGCGCCAGGGCTCAGATAAGCCCTTTCTCGTCATCATCGATCAACTGGCTCAACCCACCCAACGCTTCCCTCGCCTGGTTACGGTCCATCAACTTGGCCTGGGCTGCCGGCGGCAGGTCGGTCACGCTGATCACCCCTTTGCGGGTCAGCACCTGGATCAAGTCATCCAGCACCCGGATCATCTCCAAGTCGCTCTGCTTGAGCTGGGCCAGGCTGGTTTCCACCACTTCGTTGGCGTACCAGGCCTGTATCTCATGGTGATCGGCCGGCAGGGTTTCAGTGGATTCGCTAAAGGCAGCAGCCTCTACGCGAACCAGCGCGCCCTGTGCATCACGTTGCACGTAAAACATAACAACCCCTCGAAAATGCGCCACAGGCGTTCAACAGCATAGGTCAACGCTGCGTGTATGGGCGTGAGTATGCGATGCGCCGTCCGCCAGGGCCAGCGACCCGTAGGCCAAAAAATCGGCCGCCTGGAAGGGCGGCCGATCAATCGCGTCTTAGGTGTGGTCGATCTTGATGGTCGGGTCGGCACCACTGATCAGCGAGTTGATGCTGGTGTGGGACCAATCGTTGCCTTCCAGTTTGATCGTCACATCGGCATTGGCCAAGCCACCGGCGGCGTTGAGCTTGCCTTCACTGCTCACTTGCAGGGTCGACACGCCATCTACCGTGGTGATCTTCAGGTAGTTGTCGATGGTGCTGTCGGTTTCACCTTTCAACAAATCACGCAGGTCAATGCGGTCGCCTTCGGACGCCTTGAAGTCCTTGATCACATCGTTGCCGATGTCGCCCGCCTTCCACACGAAGGTGTCGGCCCCCGAGCCACCGATCAGGATGTCGTTGCCCTGACCGCCAATCAGCGTGTCGTTGCCGGTGCCGCCCAGCAGGATGTCATTGCCTTTGCCGCCGTCCAGAAGGTCGTTGCCGCCCTGGCCGAACAGGATGTCATCGCCAGCCCCGCCCAGCAGCGTGTCATTGGCATCCTTGGCGCCGGAGACGTCGAAGTCCACATAGTGTTCGGTAACGTACTGGTGGACGTTAGAGGCGGTCACCGCAGAGACAGCCACGCCGGTCTTCTGTGCGACAAAGGCCTGCAGGGCGTTGTAACCCTCGCCATTGATCCCGCTGAAGCTCACCAGGTCGCCGAAGAGAATGTCGTTGCCGTCGCCACCGCTGACGGTGTCCGCGCCCGGCAACGTCGCCTCTGTGTGGCCGAGGATAGCGTTGGCCAAGTCCTTCGGATCGATGTTGGCCTGTGGCTTGCCATCGCTGTCGTACGGTGCCAACTGATTCAAGCTGACCCCACTGTTGAGGCCGATGGCTTCTACGCCACCTGTGGACAGACCTTTAAGCAGTGCGAACGCGCTGTTGGAGTTGGCGGTGGTGTAGTAGTCGGTATCGTAGCCGAGGCCGCCTTGCACCGATATTTCATAGGTGCCATCCCCTTGGGCGTGGATGATTCCCTTGTTGTAGCCCCAGCCGTAGGACCAGAGGGTTACCTTGCCGGCAGAGTTGATATCAAGGTAGTTATTCGAATCGATGTTGATCCGGGTGGCGGTACCTATGGTGTAGTTGTTCATGGTGACGACATCATCGAGCCTGACGTTGCCGTACAAGTACGGGTTGGTCTGCTCGGACGCTTGGTAAAACGTCGGCTGACCATCGGTGATGAAGTACGTTGTATTGATAGCGCCAGTGTTGCCAGTCGCCTGGGCACTCTTGAAGAAGTTGGCCGCGGCCTTGAACACGTCTTCGTAGTTGGTCCCGCCGGTAGACACCATGGAATCCAGGACTTTCTGCAGCGAGTCCAATGCACCTGGGTCTTTCAGGTTGACTGTCACCGTTCGATTGACCTGGTCGCTGAAATCCGCCAGGAAGATATTTACAGTGCCAGAGGTGCTGGCGCCGATACTGTTTTTCAGCGAGTTGAACGTGGTAGTCAGCGAGGTTTTTGCCGCTGCTATCGAGTCCGCACCCATACTGCCCGATGTATCGATCATGAACGCGATGTTGTAGTTCTTGCCCTGCACCACGTTCAAGCCGGCGACGTCGGCCACGACAATGTCGTTGCCATCGCTGCCATTGATGGTGTCGCTGCCCGAGGTGCCGGTGACCGAATTGTAGGTCGCCGGATGCACCGTGACGGGCAATTGCGCGGTGGTGGTCGCTGACCCGCCGATGCTCTCGGTGGAAGTCGAAGTGACCGTCAGGTTGAACTGGCCGCTGTAGTAGGTCGGCGGCTTGATGGTCAGGGTGTTCAGGTCCCAGCCGGTGACATTCACTTCGCCCACGGTTTTACCCGCAGTAAAGGTGTGCCCAGACGCGTCGGTCAGTACCGAGCCTGCCGGGATGCCGCTGATCTTCACGCTCAGGGTTTCGGAGCCGTCGGTGTCGGTCAGCGCGGTGGTGACCTTGGACAATTTGACCGTGCCGTTTTCCTGGCCTTCGTTGAGCTTGTAGCCCACGTAGTAACCGTCACCGTTGCTGCCATGCAGGTCGGATACGCTGACGCCGGCGTTGGTCAGGTCGGTAAGGCCGGTGTACAACGGCACGGTGCTGGTGCTCAGGTTCTGCACCGCCCCGCCGTTGACCGACAGGTTGACGTCAAAGCTGCCAGGCCCCGCTTGGTTGGCCTGGTAGATCTCAAGGCTGTAGTAACCAGTGGTCGTTGGGGTGAACGAGCCGCTGAACTTGCCGCTGTTGGTACCCCACAAACCGCTGGCAACGTCTTTACCGCCAACGTTGACCACCACGCTGTCATCGGCGATACCGCTGAAGGTGTAGCTCTTGCCCGCTTCCATGTAGATCAGGCCGGAGATCTTGGAGCCAGAGCCAGCGGCCACGTTGTCGACGGACTCGACGTTGGTCACCACAGAGGTGCTGTTGGGTGTGCCCGCGTTATCGATGGCTTTTTTCAGCGCGTCCGGTGCAGCACCGTTGCCGTTGTTTCCAAGGCCGGCGATGCTGTTCCAGCCCTGTTTGACCAGGCCGGTCGAGGCAACGTTGTTGTCTGCCACACTGAGGGTCGGCGCGTCGGCCACTGGAGTGATATCGACTTTCACCGTAGCGCTGGTGCCCAGGTCCTTGCCATCGGTTGGCTGGAACTTGAACTGCGCGTAATCCGCCTGTTTGTTACCCACGCCAGTGCCGCCGTAACCGTCGGCGCCGGACTCGTTGGCGTTCGGCATAAAGCGCAGTTGGCCGCCATCGATCTGGGCCTTGGTAAAGGTCTGGCCGCTGGTCACGTTGGTCCAGGTGCTGCCGTCCGCCGCCAGGTACTGCAGCTTGCCGGCTACCGGCAGCTCGGTGATTTTCACCCCGAGGCTGGCTTGTGGCGAGTCCACATCGCTCACGCCGAAGTTGGCCCAGGTCAGGGCCAGCGCCGTGTCTTCCGTACCGGTCACAGCACCGCCAGTGGCCACTGGTGCATCGTTGACCGCTACCACGTTGACGGTGGTGGTGGCCACGTTGGAGTAGTTGCCGCCATCGGTCACCGTCACGGTGATGGTGCGCGGTGTGGTGCTCGGGTCGTGGCTGTTGTTGGTGAACGTGATGTTCTGGATACGTTGCATGTAGTCAGCCAGCGTTGCGCTGCCGGACAACGTCAGGGTAATAGTGCCCGTCTGGTTGTTGGTGCTGACGCTGATGCCATTCACGCTATTGCCCAGGTTCAGGGCATCACCGGCCTGTGCGTTGGTCAGCGTGACCGTCGCGCCCGTCAGCAGTGTGCTGTCTGGGTCAGTGATCTTGATATCCGTATCGGCGATCGACACGCCCGGCCCGGCGGTACCCTCGGTAAATATCGTCTTGTAATCGGCACCCGTGGCGCCGCTGGAGTTGTTGGCATCCAGGTCGATCACCGGCGGTGCATCGTTGTCGAGGATGTTGGTGGTGACGGTGCCTTTGTCGATCACCAGGTTCTCGAAGTTGCCTCCGGTGACCTTGTCGATGGTGATAACGATCTGTTCCGTAGGCTCGGTGATCTTGTCGTCGAGCGTGCGGATATCAAACGGTACGCTGGTGGTACCGGCCGGGATCTTCACGGTGTACACGCCATTGAAGTCTGAACCGTCGGTAGCGGTGCCGCTGTACTTGAGCGTTACGGTCACGTCGGTTTGCGGCGGGTTGGTGAGGGTCAGGGTGTAGTGCGCCGTACCGCCTTCAGTCACCGACGCATCGCCGGTAATGCTGATGGTGGTGTTGCTGACCACATCGGTCACTTTGGTGACCACAGTGCTGCCGTCGACGATCAAGTGTTCGTACTTGTCGCCACCGCTGACCACACCGGTGATTTTGGTGGTGACGTCATTGGCGCCGACATACGCATCGTTAGGTGCGGTGGCGGTGGTGAAGCTGGTGGACTTGCCATTGCCGATGGTAATGGTCGAGCCGTTATCCAGCTTGATGACCAGGTCTGAGCCAACGTTGTTCACCGCCACGCCGTTCTTGTCGACCAGGGACGCGGTGTACACGATCTGCCCGCCTTCGCTGACCGAGCCAGTGGCCTTGAGTACCACGGTCACGTCATCGATGGTGTCGTTGATGGTGGTCGTGGCGCCCGCAGGTGTGATGGTCACACCCTCGAAATTGCCGCCGGTGGTGCCGGTGATCTTGACGGTCTGGGTGCTCTTGTCGATGAACACGTCATCGGTAGGCGCCGGGACGGTCACCGTGCCCATGGTCTCACCTTGCTTGATGGTGATGCTCGAACCGTTGTCGAGCTGGACCAGCATGTCGCTGCCGGCCTTGTTGCTCAAGGTGGCGGTGTAGGTGATCTGGCCGCCTTCGTTGACCGCGGTCGGGGCAGTCAAGGTGACGGTGGTCAGGTCGGTGGAGCCTGGTGTGTCGGTGACGGTGGTGTTCACCGCCGTCGTGCCCGGCACGAGGTTCTCGAAATGCTCGCCACCGGTCACGCCTTTGATGGCGGTGGTGACGGTTTGGTCGCCTTTGTAGACGTCGTTTGGCGCTACGGTGGTGATGGAACCGCTCGACTGATTCACACCGATGGTGATCGTTTTGCCATTGTCCAAGGTGACGGTCAGCGGATTGGTGATGTTGGTCACCGCTGCGCCGTTTTTATCCACAAGGCTGGCGGTGTAAACGATGTTGCCGCCTTCGCCAACGGTGGTGGTGGCGGTCAGGACCACATCGACTTTGTCGATGGTGTCGTTGATCGTGGTGGTGGCGCCGTTGCCTGCGACTTCTAACTTCTCGAAGTTGCCGCCAGTGGTCTCGGTGATCTTGACGGTCTGGGTGCTCTTATCGATGAACACGTCATCGGTAGGCGCGGGTACGGTTACGGTGCCAACAGTTTCGCCAGCCTTGATGGTGATCGACGAGCCGTTATCGAGCTTCAGGGTGACGTCAGTACCGGCCTTGTTGCTCAAGGTCGCGGTGTAGGTGATCTGTCCACCTTCGTTAACAGCGTTAGGCGCTGTCAGCGTCACAGTAGTGGTGTTGTCGGTACCCGGAGTGTCCGTAACGGTGGTGTTCACCGCGGTAGTGCCAGGGACCAGATTCTCGAAATGCTCGCCGCCGGTCACGCCTTTGATAGCAGTGGTGACGGTCTGGTCGCCCTTGTACACGTCATCAGGAGCAACAACCGAAACGCTACCGCTCGATTGGTTTACGCCGATGGTGATGGTTTTGCCGTTATCCAGGGTCACGGTCAGCGGATTGGTGATGTTGGTCACCGGAGCGCCGTTTTTATCCACAAGGCTGGCGGTGTAGACGATATTGCCGCCTTCGCCGACGGTAGTGGTAGCAGTTAGAACTACATCCACCTTGTCGATGGTGTCGTTGATCGTAGTCGTTGCGCCGTTGCCTGCGACTTCGAGTTTTTCGAAGTTGCCGCCGGAAGCGTCAGTGATTTTGACGGTCTGCGTGCTCTTATCGATGAACACGTCATCGGTCGGCGCAGGGACAGTGACGGTGCCAACAGTGTCGCCAGCCTTAATGGTGATGCTTGAACCATTGTCGAGTTTCAGTGTGACGTCGGTGCCGGCCTTATTGCTCAAGGTCGCGGTGTAGGTGATCTGTCCACCTTCGTTAACGGCACTTGGCGCTGTCAGCGTAACGGTGGTGGTGTTATCGGTACCCGGTGTGTCCGTAACGGTGGTGTTCACCGCGGTAGTGCCAGGGACCAGATTTTCGAAATGCTCGCCGCCGGTCACACCCTTGATAGCGGTGGTGACAGTTTGGTCGCCCTTGTACACATCATCAGGAGCAAGAACCGAAACGCTACCGCTCGATTGGTTTACGCCGATGGTGATGGTTTTGCCGTTATCCAGGGTCACGGTCAGCGGATTGGTGATGTTGGTCACCGGTGCGCCGTTTTTATCCACAAGGCTGGCGGTGTAAACGATGTTACCGCCTTCGCCAACGGTGGTGGTGGCGGTCAGGACCACATCGACTTTGTCGATGGTGTCGTTGATCGTGGTGGTGGCGCCGTTGCCTGCAACTTCCAGTTTTTCGAAGTTGCCGCCGGAGGCGTCGGTGATCTTGACGGTCTGCGTGCTCTTATCGATAAACACGTCATCGGTAGGGGCAGGGACGGTTACGGTGCCAACGGTTTCACCGGCCTTGATGGTGATCGACGAACCGTTATCCAGCTTCAGGGTGACGTCAGTGCCCGCTTTGTTGGACAGCGTGGCGGTGTACGTGATCTGGCCACCTTCGTTAACAGCACTTGGCGCAGTCAAGGTGACAGTCGTGGTGTTGTCGGTACCCGGTGTGTCCGTAACGGTGGTGTTCACCGCGGTAGTGCCCGGCACCAGGTTCTCGAAATGCTCGCCGCCGGTTACGCCTTTGATAGCGGTGGTGACAGTTTGGTCGCCCTTGTACACATCATCAGGAGCAAGAACCGAAACGCTACCGCTCGATTGGTTTACGCCGATGGTGATGGTCTTGCCGTTGTCCAAGGTAACGGTGAGCGGGTTGGTGATGTTGGTCACCGGCGCGCCGTTCTTATCCACAAGGCTGGCGGTATAGACGATATTGCCGCCTTCACCAACGGTGGTGGTGGCCGTCAGGACCACATCCACCTTGTCGATGGTGTCGTTGATCGTAGTCGTTGCGCCGCTGCCTGCAACTTCCAGTTTTTCGAAGTTGCCGCCGGAAGCGTCGGTGATCTTGACGGTCTGAGTGCTCTTATCGATGAACACGTCATCGCTAGGAGCGGGCACGGTCACAGTGCCAACCGTGTCGCCAGCCTTGATGGTGATCGAAGAGCCGTTATCCAACTTCAGCGTGACGTCGGTACCGGCCTTATTGCTCAAGGTCGCGGTATAGGTGATCTGGCCACCCTCATTCGCTTCGGTCGGAGCTGTCAGCGTTACGGTAGTGGTGTTATCGGTGCCCGGTGTATCAGTAACGGTGGTGTTAACCGGGGTAGTACCTGGAACCAGATTTTCGAAGTGCTCGCCGCCGGTAACACCCTTGATAGCGGTGGTGACGGTTTGATCGCCTTTATAGACATCATCAGGAGCAAGAACCGAAACGCTACCGCTCGATTGGTTTACGCCGATGGTGATGGTCTGGCCATTATCCAAGGTGACGGTCAACGGATTGGTGATGTTGGTCACCGCTGCGCCGTTTTTATCCACAAGGCTGGCGGTGTAGACGATATTGCCGCCTTCGCCGACGGTGGTAGTAGCGGTCAGGACCACATCGACCTTGTCGACGGTGTCATTGATGGTGGTGGTTGCGCCGTCGCCTGCCACTTCGAGTTTTTCGAAATTGCCGCCGGTGGTCTCGGCGATCTTAACGGTCTGGGTGCTCTTATCGATAAACACGTCATCGGTAGGCGCAGGGACAGTGACGGTGCCAACAGTGTCGCCAGCCTTAATGGTGATGCTTGAACCATTGTCGAGTTTCAGCGTGACGTCGGTGCCGGCCTTATTGCTCAAGGTCGCGGTGTAGGTGATCTGACCACCTTCGTTAACGGCACTTGGCGCTGTCAGCGTCACAGTAGTGGTGTTGTCGGTACCCGGTGTGTCCGTAACGGTGGTGTTCACCGCGGTAGTGCCCGGCACCAGGTTCTCGAAATGCTCGCCGCCGGTTACGCCTTTGATAGCGGTGGTGACGGTTTGATCGCCTTTATAGACATCATCAGGAGCAAGAACCGAAACGCTACCGCTAGTCTGGTTTACGCCGATGGTGATGGTCTGGCCATTATCCAAGGTGACGGTCAACGGATTGGTGATGTTGGTCACCGCTGCGCCGTTTTTATCCACAAGGCTGGCGGTGTAGACGATATTGCCGCCTTCACCAACGGTGGTGGTGGCGGTCAGGACGACGTCGACTTTGTCGATGGTGTCGTTGATCGTGGTGGTTGCGCCGTTGCCTGCGACTTCGAGTTTTTCGAAGTTGCCTCCGGAAGCATCAGTAATCTTTACGGTCTGAGTGCTCTTGTCGATGAACACGTCATCAGTAGGGGCGGGCACGGTCACAGTACCGACGGTCTCGCCAGCTTTGATAGTGATCGACGAGCCGTTATCCAGCTTCAAGGTGACATCAGTACCGGCCTTGTTGCTCAAGGTCGCGGTGTAGGTGATCTGGCCGCCTTCGTTAACGGCACTTGGCGCAGTCAGCGTAACCGTGGTGGTGTTATCGGTGCCTGGGGTATCGGTGACAGTGGTGTTCACTGCCGTCGTGCCAGGAACCAAGTTTTCAAAGTGCTCGCCACCGGTCACGCCTTTGATAGCGGTAGTGACGGTCTGGTCGCCTTTATAAACGTCATCCGGCGCGATAGTGGTGACAGAGCCACTCGACTGGTTCACACCGATGGTGATGGTTTTGCCGTTATCCAAAGTCACGGTCAGCGGATTGGTGATGTTAGTCACCGGTGCGCCGTTCTTATCCACAAGGCTGGCGGTGTAAACGATGTTGCCGCCTTCGCCAACGGTGGTAGTGGCCGTCAGGACCACATCAACTTTGTCGATGGTGTCGTTGATCGTGGTGGTGGCGCCGTTGCCTGCCACTTCGAGTTTTTCGAAGTTGCCGCCAGTGGCCTCGGTGATCTGAACGGTCTGCGTGCTCTTATCAATGAACACGTCATCGGTAGGCGCAGGGACAGTGACGGTGCCTACGGTTTCGCCAGCCTTGATGGTGATGCTTGAGCCGTTATCCAACTTCAGCGTGACATCAGTGCCTGCTTTGTTGGAAAGCGTGGCGGTATAAGTGATCTGACCGCCCTCGTTTGCTTCGGACGGAGCCGTCAGCGTAACGGTGGTGGTGTTGTCGGTACCCGGTGTGTCCGTAACGGTGGTGTTCACCGCTGTAGTACCCGGCACCAGGTTTTCAAAGTGCTCGCCACCAGTCACGCCTTTGATAGCAGTGGTGACGGTTTGGTCGCCTTTGTACACGTCATCAGGAGCAACAACCGAAACGCTGCCGCTCGACTGATTCACACCAATGGTGATGGTTTGGCCGTTATCCAAGGTGACGGTGAGCGGATTGGTGATGTTGGTCACCGGCGCGCCGTTCTTATCCACAAGGCTGGCGGTGTAGACGATATTGCCGCCTTCGCCGACGGTGGTAGTGGCGGTCAGGACCACATCGACTTTGTCGATGGTGTCGTTGATCGTGGTGGTTGCGCCATTGCCTGCAACTTCGAGTTTTTCGAAGTTGCCGCCGGAAGCGTCAGTGATCTGGACGGTCTGGGTGCTCTTATCGATGAACACGTCATCGGTAGGCGCAGGGACAGTGACGGTGCCTACGGTTTCGCCAGCCTTGATGGTGATGCTTGAGCCGTTGTCGAGTTTCAGCGTGACGTCGGTGCCAGCCTTGTTGCTCAAGGTCGCGGTGTAGGTAATCTGGCCACCTTCGTTAACCGCACTTGGCGCAGTCAGCGTGACAGTCGTCGTGTTGTCGGTACCGGGGGTATCGGTGACAGTGGTGTTCACTGCCGTCGTGCCAGGGACCAAGTTTTCAAATTGCTCGCCACCAGTCACGCCTTTGATAGCAGTGGTGACGGTTTGGTCGCCTTTGTACACGTCATCAGGAGCAACAACCGAAACGCTACCGCTCGATTGGTTTACGCCTATGGTGATGGTTTTGCCGTTGTCGAGGGTGACGGTCAACGGGTTGGTGATGTTAGTCACCGGCGCGCCGTTCTTATCCACAAGGCTGGCCGTGTAGACGATGTTGCCGCCTTCACCCACGGTAGTCGTGGCGGTCAGTACCACATCGACTTTATCGATGGTGTCGTTGATCGTGGTGGTTGCGCCGTTGCCTGCGACTTCTAACTTCTCGAAGTTGCCGCCAGTGGTCTCGGTGATCTTGACGGTCTGGGTGCTCTTGTCGATGAACACGTCATCGGTAGGGGCGGGCACGGTGACGGTGCCAACAGTGTCGCCAGCCTTGATGGTGATCGACGAACCGTTATCGAGCTTCAGGGTGACGTCAGTACCGGCCTTGTTGCTCAAGGTCGCGGTATAGGTGATCTGGCCACCCTCATTCGCCTCGGTCGGAGCTGTCAGCGTTACGGTAGTGGTGTTATCGGTGCCCGGTGTATCAGTCACAGTTGTGGTGACGTTATCGGTGCCTGGGACCAGATTCTCAAAGTGCTCGCCGCCGGTCACGCCTTTGATGGCGGTGGTAACGGTTTGATCGCCCTTATACACATCATCAGGAGCAACAACCGAAACGCTACCGCTCGATTGGTTTACGCCGATGGTGATGGTTTTGCCGTTATCGAGGGTGACGGTCAACGGGTTGGTGATGTTAGTCACCGGTGCGCCGTTTTTATCCACAAGGCTGGCGGTGTAAACGATGTTGCCGCCTTCGCCAACGGTGGTGGTGGCCGTCAGGACCACATCAACTTTGTCGATGGTGTCGTTGATCGTGGTCGTTGCGCCGTTGCCTGCTACTTCGAGTTTTTCGAAGTTGCCGCCGGAAGCGTCGGTGATCTTGACGGTCTGAGTGCTCTTATCGATGAACACGTCATCGGTCGGCGCGGGCACAGTTACGGTGCCAACCGTGTCGCCAGCCTTGATGGTGATCGAAGATCCGTTATCCAGCTTCAAGATGACGTCAGTACCGGCCTTGTTGCTCAAGGTCGCGGTGTACGTAATCTGACCACCTTCGTTTGCCTCAGCCGGAGCCGTCAACGTAACGGTGGTGGTGTTATCGGTGCCAGGGTTATCGGTGACAGTAGTGTTCACTGCCGTCGTGCCAGGGACCAGGTTTTCGAAGTGCTCGCCGCCGGTAACACCCTTGATAGCGGTGGTGACGGTTTGATCGCCTTTATAGACATCATCAGGAGCAAGAATCGAAACGCTACCGCTAGTCTGGTTTACGCCGATGGTGATGGTCTGGCCATTATCCAAGGTGACGGTCAACGGATTGGTGATGTTAGTCACCGGCGCACCGTTTTTATCCACAAGGCTAGCGGTGTAGACGATGTTGCCGCCTTCGCCAACGGTGGTGGTAGCGGTCAGAACCACATCAACTTTGTCGATCGTGTCGTTGATCGTGGTCGTTGCGCCGCTGCCTGCAACTTCCAGTTTTTCGAAGTTGCCGCCGGTGGTTTCGGTGATCTTGACCGTTTGGGTGCTCTTGTCGATGAACACGTCATCGGTAGGCGCAGGGACAGTCACGGTGCCAACGGTTTCGCCAGCCTTGATGGTGATCGACGAGCCGTTATCCAGCTTCAGGGTGACGTCAGTGCCAGCCTTGTTGCTCAAGGTCGCGGTGTAGGTAATCTGGCCACCTTCGTTAACCGCACTTGGCGCAGTCAGGGTGACAGTCGTTGTGTTGTCGGTACCGGGGGTATCGGTGACAGTGGTGTTCACTGCCGTAGTGCCGGGCACCAGGTTCTCGAAATGCTCGCCGCCAGTCACGCTTTTGATAGCGGTGGTGACGGTTTGGTCGCCCTTATACACATCATCAGGAGCAATAACCGAAACGCTACCGCTCGATTGGTTTACGCCGATGGTGATGGTTTTGCCGTTATCGAGGGTGACGGTCAACGGGTTGGTGATGTTAGTCACCGGTGCGCCGTTTTTATCCACAAGGCTGGCGGTGTAAACGATGTTGCCGCCTTCGCCAACGGTGGTGGTGGCCGTCAGGACCACATCAACTTTGTCGATGGTGTCGTTGATCGTGGTCGTTGCGCCGTTGCCTGCTACTTCGAGTTTTTCGAAGTTGCCGCCGGAAGCGTCGGTGATCTTGACGGTCTGAGTGCTCTTATCGATGAACACGTCATCGGTCGGCGCGGGCACAGTTACGGTGCCAACCGTGTCGCCAGCCTTGATGGTGATCGAAGATCCGTTATCCAGCTTCAAGATGACGTCAGTACCGGCCTTGTTGCTCAAGGTCGCGGTGTACGTAATCTGACCACCTTCGTTTGCCTCAGCCGGAGCCGTCAACGTAACGGTGGTGGTGTTATCGGTGCCAGGGTTATCGGTGACAGTAGTGTTCACTGCCGTCGTGCCAGGGACCAGGTTTTCGAAGTGCTCGCCGCCGGTCACGCTTTTGATGGCGGTAGTGACAGTTTGGTCGCCTTTGTACACGTCATCCGGCGCGATGGTGGTGATGGAGCCGCTCGACTGATTCACACCGATGGTGATGGTTTTGCCGTTATCCAAAGTCACGGTCAGCGGGTTGGTGATGTTAGTCACCGGTGCGCCGTTTTTATCCACAAGGCTGGCGGTGTAAACGATATTGCCGCCTTCGCCAACGGTGGTAGTGGCCGTCAGGACCACATCAACTTTGTCGATGGTGTCGTTGATCGTGGTCGTTGCGCCGTTGCCTGCCACTTCGAGTTTTTCGAAGTTGCCGCCGGTGGTTTCGGTGATCTTGACCGTCTGCGTGCTCTTGTCGATGAACACGTCATCGGTAGGCGCAGGGACAGTCACGGTGCCAACAGTGTCGCCAGCCTTGATGGTGATCGACGAGCCGTTATCCAGCTTCAGGGTGACGTCAGTGCCAGCCTTGTTGCTCAAGGTCGCGGTGTAGGTAATCTGACCACCTTCGCTCGCCTCGGTCGGAGCCGTCAGCGTCACGGTAGTGGTGTTGTCGGTACCCGGTGTATCAGTCACAGTTGTAGTGACGTTATCTGTACCTGGGACCAGGTTTTCAAAATGCTCGCCACCAGTCACGCCTTTGATAGCCGTGGTGACGGTTTGGTCGCCCTTATACACATCATCAGGAGCAACAACCGAAACGCTACCGCTCGATTGGTTTACGCCGATGGTGATGGTTTTACCGTTGTCCAAGGTAACGGTCAGCGGGTTGGTGGTGTTGGTCACCGGCGCGCCGTTCTTATCCACAAGGCTGGCGGTGTAGACGATATTGCCGCCTTCACCGACGGTGGTGGTGGCGGTCAGGACTACGTCGACTTTGTCGATGGTGTCGTTGATCGTGGTGGTTGCGCCGTTACCTGCGACTTCTAACTTCTCGAAGTTGCCGCCAGTGGTCTCGGTGATCTTGACGGTCTGCGTGCTCTTGTCGATGAACACGTCATCGGTAGGCGCAGGGACAGTGACGGTGCCTACGGTTTCGCCAGCCTTGATGGTGATGCTTGAGCCGTTGTCGAGTTTCAGCGTGACGTCGGTGCCGGCCTTGTTGCTCAAGGTCGCGGTGTACGTGATCTGGCCACCTTCGTTAACTGCATTTGGCGCAGTCAGGATGACAGTCGTTGTGTTGTCGGTACCGGGGGTGTCGGTGACAGTGGTGTTCACTGCCGTCGTGCCAGGGACCAAGTTTTCAAAGTGCTCGCCACCAGTGACGCCTTTGATAGCGGTAGTGACGGTCTGGTCGCCTTTATAAACGTCATCCGGCGCGATAGTGGTGACAGAGCCACTCGACTGGTTCACACCGATGGTGATTGTCTTGCCGTTATCCAAGGTCACGGTCAGCGGATTAGTGATGTTAGTCACCGGTGCGCCGTTTTTATCCACAAGGCTGGCGGTGTAGACGATGTTGCCGCCTTCGCCGACAGTGGTAGTGGCGGTCAGGACCACATCGACTTTGTCGATGGTGTCGTTGATCGTGGTGGTCGCGCCGTTGCCTGCCACTTCGAGTTTTTCGAAGTTGCCGCCAGTGGCCTCGGTGATCTGAACGGTCTGCGTGCTCTTGTCGATGAACACGTCATCGGTAGGCGCAGGGACGGTCACGGTGCCAATGGTTTCGCCAGCTTTGATGGTGATGCTTGAGCCGTTATCCAACTTCAGCGTGACGTCAGTGCCCGCTTTGTTGGAAAGCGTGGCGGTGTAAGTGATCTCGCCACCCTCATTCGCCTCGGTCGGAGCCGTCAGTGTCACGGTAGTGGTGTTATCGGTGCCCGGTGTATCGGTAACGGTCGTGTTAACTGGGGTAATACCTGGAACCAGATTTTCAAAATGCTCGCCGCCGGTCACACCCTTGATAGCAGCGGTGACGGTCTGATCGCCTTTATAAATATCGTCTGGCGCCACGGTGGTAACGGTGCCGCTGGATTGGTTAACACCGATAGTAATGGTCTGACCGTTATCCAAAGTGACGGTCAACGGGTTAGTGATGTTAGTCACCGGCGCGCCGTTTTTATCCACAAGGCTAGCGGTGTAGACGATGTTGCCGCCTTCGCCAACGGTGGTGGTAGCGGTCAGAACCACATCAACTTTGTCGATGGTGTCGTTGATCGTGGTGGTCGCGCCGTTACCTGCAACTTCCAGTTTTTCGAAGTTGCCGCCGGTGGTTTCGGTGATCTTGACCGTTTGGGTGCTCTTGTCGATGAACACGTCATCGGTAGGGGCGGGCACGGTCACGGTGCCAACGGTTTCGCCAGCTTTGATGGTGATGCTTGAGCCGTTGTCCAACTTCAACGTGACATCAGTGCCCGCTTTATTGGAAAGCGTGGCGGTATACGTCACCTGACCACCTTCGTTCGCCTCGGTTGGGGCTGTCAGCGTCACAGTGGTGGTGTCGATCGAATCGGTAATGGTGGTAACCGCTGGCGTGGTGCTCGGCACCAGGCTCTCGAAATTGCCGCCAGTCGCGCCCGTAATCGTCGTACTGACGGTGCTGCCGTTGACGTAGACGTCATTAGCTGGCGTATCAACGACAACGCTGCCTGTCGACTCACCGGCCTTGATGGTGATCACCGAGCCATTGCTCAAGGTGACATTCACAGGCGTCTGCGCCGGGTTGGTCAAGGTGGCGGTGTAGGTGATCTGACCGCCTTCGGTCACGGTCGAACCAGCGGTCAGGGTGACCGTGGTGGTGTCGATCGAATCGGTAATGGTGGTGACCGCTGGCGTGGTATTCGGTACCAGGTTCTCGAAGTTACCGCCCGTTGCGCCCGTGATGGTGGTGCTGACGGTAGAGCCATTGTTGTAAACGTCGTTGGCCGGCGTATCGACCACAACGGTACCCG
>NZ_WJZM01000071.1:0-28200 GCF_021609545.1 Pseudomonas sp. PA-1-6B | reverse complement strand
ACAAGGACTACGAGCGCTACGACTACCCCGGGCGCTACAAGCGCGACATCGCCGGTAAGCCCTTTACCAAGACCCGCCTGGCCGCCCTGCGTAACGACGCCAAGTTGGCCCATGTGGAAGGCGACGACGAACGCCTGCAACCGGGGTTGGCGTTCGACCTCAACGATCATCCCCGTGAGGACTTCAATGACCGTTGGCGCACCATCGCCATCAAACACGAAGGCAAGCAGCACACCAGTTTGCAGGAAGAATCGTTTGGTAGCGGCCTCGGCACCTCCTACACGTTGAAGGCTAGCGCCATCCGCTGGACCTCGGATTGGAAGGCGCCGCTGCGTCCCAAACCCTGCATCGACGGCCCACAGATCGCTACGGTGGTTGGGCCACCTGGGGAAGAGATTTATTGCGATGAATGGGGCCGGGTCAAGGTGCAGTTTCCGTGGGATCGCTCGGACAAAAACAACGATCACAGCTCCTGCTGGATCCGCGTCACCCAAGGCTGGGCCGGGGCGACCTGGGGCTCCATGGCGATCCCGCGTGTGGGTCAGGAGTTAGTGATCAGCCACCTGGACGGAGATCCTGACCAGCCGATCGCCACTGGGGCCGCCTACAGACAGACCAACCTGCCGCCCTATGAGCTGCCCAAACACAAGACGCGGATGACCATCAAGAGCCGCACCCATAAGGGCGAAGGTTTCAATGAGCTGCGCTTTGAGGATGAACTGGGCCAGGAGGAGGTGTTTATCCATGCCCAGAAAGACCAGAACACGGTGGTGAAGAACAACCAGAGCCAATCAATCGGCGCCAACCGAAGCAGCCAGGTCGGCCAGGACGAAACCATCACCGTCGGCCGCACCCGCATGCGGGTAGTTAAGGCCAATGACACCTTGAAAGTGGGCGGCAGCAAGAACGATCACGTCGCTGGTGAGTATTACATCGGCGTGGGTAAACAGCTGCGTCTTGAGTGCGGCAAGACCGTCATAGAACTCAATGAAAACGGCGACCTGAATATCACCTGCGAGAACTTCAACATCACTGGAATGAACGCCGGCAAAGTCAACACCCTGTCAGGAAAACTCGATTTGAACATGAGTGGAAAGGCTTCCGGCACAACGGCGAACGGCGTCAGTGGCGCGGACATCCAGAGCGATGTGGACGGCTACTTCAACCATGAATGACTCCAAGAGGATGGCTCCAATGCGCGAATACATCACCCACGATTTGATCATCGGGCTGGGAAACGAAATGCCTGACGACAACAGCGTCAACATGCTGGTGTTCAAGACACGCGGCACCACCCTGGTGCTGGCACGCGGCCTCATGGACCCACAGAAAACGCTGGCCGAGACCTATACCCACCAGCTCACCGAGTTGCGCAAGAAAGTCACAGCCTTCAAATGCACCAAACCCGCAGAGGTGCGGGTAGGCGTCGACCGCAACATCGTCGCGATGGAAGTGCAAACCGAATTCACCCAGGGCAATGCACTGTCCTGCCAGTACCAACTGGCCTGTGAACTGCCTGGCGAGACTCGGTTACTGGCATTGACTTACAGCAAGGGCAGCACGCTCACCGAAGCTGATTTCGACCATTGGGAAACCCTCAAACAATCCCTTCGGTTCGCCTGAAACGCTCTTCGCGTACTGACCTGATTGCAAGGAAGATAATTCATGGCAGACACCGTACACGCCGCCCGCGTGGGCGACCCCATACTGCACACCTCCGCGTGGGCTGAATTTTTTTCCACTGTGGCGGAAGCTGTCGTGTACGCGGCTGTCACTGCTGCGGTGATCGCGGCGGCGCCTGCCATCATAGGCACCGCTGCCGTAGCAGCGATAGGCGCGGTAGCGATCAGCGTAGGGGCTGGCTTGCTTGTGTCGGCGGCGAGTTTGATTCCTGCTGGTGACAAATCCATCGGCGAACACTTCAGCGACGCGTGTAGTGGCTTTTTCAACGGGATCTTTCCGCCAACGCCCCAGGGCAACATTGCAAGCGGTTCCGTTGATACTCGCATAAATAGCGAACTAGCGGCCCGTGCCGCTGGAACACAAACAGACGAGCCGGACGAACCCGATGAGCTTTCGACCAAACCCAGTGTGATGGACGCCATTACTGGAGTGTTGATCGGCCTGAATCCGATAAGCGCCGCATACCAAAGTGCAGTTGGCGTATACCAATCTATCGACAGCATTATCAACCCACCCGTAGTGGTTGCACCTAGCAGCGGAACCCGACCCGCCGAACTGGACCAGGTGGTGTGCATGCGGCATTTGCCCATGCCTACTCAATATCTGGCTGAAGGATCCTCGGAAGTCTTCATTAACAGTCAGCCCGCCGTCCGTAGTGGGGATCGCACCACTTGCGAGGCCACCGTTGGCTCGGATACCGACGTGTCACCGGATGTTCGCATTGGAGGCGAACCTTTAGTGGTACGACCCATTCACGGAGGTAAGAGCAAAATCGGCATGGTGACGGGCATCATCGTCGGCATCCTCGTCGCGCGAAAATTCGGCTGTACACGTATTTTCAACGCGGGAAATCCGGTGGCCGTATCCACCGGCAGCAAGTTCCAGGACGGTCCAGAGGATCTGGACTTCACCCTCCCAGGCATCCTGCCCATCGTGTGGGCACGGCGCTACAACAGCAATGACCGTCGCGACAACGGCCTATTCGGCGTCGGCTGGAGCGTGCTCTACGAAGTTGAAATCGTGCGCGTGCCCCACCCGGACGGTGGCGACCTTTGGGTGTACGTCAACGCCGAGGGCGAGCGCCTGGAACTGGGTCAACTCAAGCCCGGCAACCGCTTTATCAGCACCCTCGATGGCTTGGCGTTCTTCGAGATGGGTAATGGCCTGACGGTGGTCGAGGACATTCATTTCGGCCTGTATCAGGTCTTTGAAACCGATCCCCACAACCCGCAGCGTTCGCGACTGGTGCGCCTGGGCAACCGCAACCGCAATACGGTCAATCTGCACTATGACGAGCAAGGGCGATTGCTGCATCTGCTCGACCCGAACAGCCGCATTACCGTACGCCTACGCTACAACGACCTGCACCCACGCCGGTTGGAACGGGTTGAGCGCCTGTATTTCAGTGACGAAGGCCCCGGCCATCTAGAGCGCACCGAGCCTTTGGTGCACTACCGCTATGACAGCCATGGCGATTTGAGCGCCGTACTCAATTCCAGCGACCAGGTGTTGCGGCGTTTCACCTACACGCCCGAGCGTTACATGAGCAGCCATACGCTGCCCACCGGCGCCACACGTCACTATGCATGGGCGTCTTTCGAAATCCCCGAGCAAGGCCCGCAATCCGTCCGCGCCGACGGCTCGCCCTATACACTGCCGCCCTTGCTGGAATCACAGCCCGACCACGAATGGCGGGTCACCCGTCACTGGGGCAGCGATGGCGAGGACTATCACTTTCAGTACGACCTGGCCAAGGGCGAAACCCGCGTGGTGGACAGCCTCGGCCGCGAGGACCGCTACCACTGGGGCGCACTCTACGAGGTCTATCACCACATCGACCCGCTGGGCCAGTGCTGGCACAGCGACCTGCTCGCCGGACAATTGCTCAAGACCACTGACCCGCAAGGCGGCGAATGGTATTACGTCTACGATGACATCGGCCGCCTGATCGAAACCCGCGACCCACTCGGTCGCAGCGAACACATCCTCTACACCGAACACTGGGCGCTTCCGCTGAGCATCACCGACCGTGGCGGAAACACCCGCACCTTCAGCTACGACGAACGCGGCAACCTGCTCAGCGAAAAAGACCCGCTCGGACACACCACCCGCTACCGCTATGACCCCCAGGGCCAGGTGGTGGAGGTCATCGATGCCCACGACAAACACAAGACCCTGGCCTGGAACAGCTATGGGCAACTGCTGCTGTATCGCGATTGCTCCACCTCGGAAAGCCACTACCGCTATGACCAGCGCGGTTATCTGTGCGCCAGCACAAATGCCCGTGGCGAGACCACTCAGTACCGGTATGACACTCGCGGCCACCTGATTGAAAGCGAACGCCCCGACGGCCGCATCGACTGTTACCAGCGCAACCTGGCCGGCCAGCTTACCGATTACATCGACCCGGCCAACCTGCGTACCCAGTATCACTACGATCCCAGTGGGCGGATCCAGCAGCGTATCGATGCGCTGGGGCATAAGGTGCGTTTCAGCTATGACGCCTATGGGCGCCTGCAACAACTAAGCAACGAGAACAACGAAGCCTACCGTTTTGAATGGGATGCACTGGATCGTTTGACCACCCAGATCGATCTGGACGATAGCTACCGTGTCTACCACTACAACGCGCTGGACGATATTATGGGGACCGACGCCCATCCCACACCCGCGCCGGAACCGCGCAACAGTTACGAGGACGGCCCGCCCCCTCTTGAATCAGACGCCCCTATTCGGCATCGTTTCAGCCGCGATGCGGTGGGCCGTTTACTGCGTAAAACCACCGACGACGGCATCACCGACTATGCCTACGATGCTGCAGACAATCTGTTGGCGATTACTTTTAAAGCGCACAACGGCGAACAGCAGCAACTGAAATTCCGCTATGACGCCCTCGGTCAATTGCTCAGCGAACGCAGTGATGCCGGTGAACTGAAATACGACTACGACGCCCTCGGCAATCTGCAAACCCTGACCCTACCCGACCAACGCCAACTCAATCACCTGTACTACGGCAGCGGCCACCTGCATCAACTCAACCTCAATGGCCGGGTGATCTGCGACTTTGAACGCGACCAACTGCACGACGAAGTCCTGCGCACCCAGGGCAGCCTGCTGACCCGCACCCGCTACGACCGCAGCGGCCGCCTCAGCCAGAAGGCCTTGCACTACCGCAACGCCACCCGCGAAGAACTGCCACTACTGCAAAAGCACTACCAGTACGATGCCAGCGACAACCTGATCATCGAGCGCCTGACCCAAACCCAGCGTCGCGGCGGCAGCGATCCACGCCAGCCACTGCCGGACGACGGCCTGCTCGGGCGCTTCCTCGGCCAGAGTCATGGCAAAAGTGTCGAAGGCAACGAGCACTACAGCTACGACGCCACCGAGCGCCTGCGCGACCATCGCCAAAGCACGCCACAAAACCCGGAACTGCACCGCGAAACCTACAACTACGACGCCGCCGCCAACCTGCTGCCCACTGGACGCATGGCCGGTTGCGTTAAACACAACCGCGTGCACGTGTTCGAGGACAAACGCTACCGTTATGACCGCTTCGGGCGCCTGAGCGAAAAGCGCATCGGCAGCCACACCGTGCAACGTTTTCGCTACGACGCAGAGCAACGCCTGGTCTGCGTCGAGCAGGATCAAGGCTGGCAGCGGCTGCGCAGCGAGTACCGCTACGACCCGCTCGGAAGACGCATCGGCAAACGGGTGTACAGCAATGACAGCGAGCAGGCGCAGAACGATGTGCAGTTTGTGTGGCAGGGGCTGCGGCTGTTGCAGGAGGTGGAGCATGGCTTCGGCAGCCTGTACGTGTATGCCGATCCCGACAGCTATGAACCGCTGGCGCGGATTGATGGTAAGCCGGGCAGCGAAGAGATCCTATACTTCCACACCAACCTCGCCGGGCTGCCGGAACAGCTGACCGACGACGCCGGCCTGAGCGTGTGGCACAGTGAGTACGAGGGTTGGGGCAAGAGCCGGGACGAGTGGCACGACCCGCGGATCAGACGCGAGCAGAACCTGCGCTTTCAGGGGCAGTACCTTGACCGGGAAACCGGGCTGCACTACAACACCTTCAGGTTTTATGATGCGGAGGTGGGGCGGTTTACGCAGCCGGATCCGATTGGGTTATTGGGTGGGCTGAACCTATATCAGTACAACCCAAATGCCATTGGGTGGACCGACCCTCTCGGCTTATGTAGACGCGGTAATGCCTCCACCAAAAAACATATGGACGGAGTTAGAGATAACTTCATGCGCGATAACCCAAGCTCGGTTCATACCGCAGGCGGCAGGCATCCGGTAACACGAGTAGAACAACCAGAAACGTATCTCAGACCATTGATGCCAAATACAAAAAAAGGTGCATCTTATACAGACATGACCTTCAAGGATGCCAAACGTCGTACAGTGTATGTACAAACTGTGGACAAAGGCCCTATTAACGGAATGAGCCAGAGAGAGTGGGACAATGCGGTTAGAATAACGAAACAGGACCCAAGCGCAATTGTCATTACTGTACCCAAAGGAAGTACCCCTCCACCCGGCGCATTGAACACAGCGAATATGAAGCCGGGCGTTGTGACTATAAGGTGACAAACATGCCAAACAAAACCATGACCATTGAAACATTCATGACAGAAAACGATGAGTACAATTTTTCCATCTTACTAAGGAGTGAAATCCCACGGATAACTTTTATCGACGATTTTGTGTGGAGCACACCCAACCCACCGTTCCACGAAACTTTAGCGCAATGCAAGGGGTGGGCAGGCTCCAATGCAGCCATCCTAGATGAAATGATACTGTCATCCAGTGATTACAAAAAAACGATGGTCACCCCACACCAAAGTGGATCTGGATTTATCGGAGGAACAATCGGAAAGGGGCTCATTCAATTTCATCGTTCATATGAGGCAGACTATGCAAAAACCTGCCTTAGAAATGGCAGAATCGCAGCATCATACGACCCGGAAAACGATCCAGAAACCGATATTTTTGTAAAAACAGTCTGGCGACTATTTAAGAAACACGCGCTGAAAGTACATTTAGTAAATATGGACAGCGGGGAAATTCACGAAAAGCCCGAGAAAAGATTTTTTTCTTGGCCTGATGCGGCAGAAAAATATGATGGAAAAAACGGAAACTACTTAACAAATACGGCAATGGCGTATTTCAGAAAGCAAGGGAGTTAATATCTTTTTTGATAAATCACCTTTCGTTTCCCAATAAAATACAGCCTCTGTTGCATGCAGTCAGGCGAGTTCAACAGCGCGTCGATGCACTGAGTCTTACGGTGCGTTTCAGCTATGACCGATCGCTTATCCTACACCCGTGCCGGAACCGCGCAACACTTACGAGGACGGCCCGCCTCTCCTTGAGTCAGACGTCCCCATTCGGCATCGCTTCACTCCCGACGCGGTGGGTCGTTTGCTGCGAAAAGCCACCGACTAGGCCTATGATCCCGCTGCCAACCTGCTGGCGGTCACGTTCACCGACAGACAGGGCGCGCAGCAGACACTGAGCTATGTCTATGACGCCCTCGGCTAGGTCCTCAGCGAAAGCTGCGACGCGGGTGAACTGGGCTCGCTGCGACGCCCTGGGCAACGTGGATACCCTGACCCTACCCGACCAACGCCAACTCAATCACCTGTACTACGGCAGCGGCCACCTGCACCAGCTCAACCTCAATGGCCGGGTGATCAGCGATTTCGAGCGCGACGCATTACAAGACGAAGTGCTGCGCACTAGGGCGCCCTGCACAATCACAGCCATATTCAGTCACCCTCGAAAGATCGCTCCTACACCTTCTCAAAACACTTCCGACGGCCCCATCTGAAATACCCAACAGTCACAAAAAATGACGAGCCCTTTTCTACAATAAACGTTATGTATTCAGTTGTTCTGGGCAAGACGCCCACGCGTCCATTCATCTCATGAAGAACTTGGATCATGCTAAATACTTCGTTTTTTCCCTCACTGCGTACCGCCCTCGGTACATCCTTGCGTCCCCGACAGCTCAACCCAGAGGAAGAGCGACTGATCCGCTACTACCGTTTATTGTCAGAGCAGGATCATGAGGCTGTGCGCTGTCTGTTCTTTGCGATCAAGGAAACCAGCCGGGCCGAACGTCCGAAGCAGTAGGAAGTGACACAGGTATCTGTCAGCGACCAATAAGGCACCTGCGGGGTTGGACACGTTGCCGGGAGCCTGTCGCCAACACCTTCCCGATGGAGTTTTCCTACCCAGCAGAAGCATACCTGCCGACCCCACAAACCATGCCATTACGCACGTGTTTGTGACCGCGATTCTACCTTGCTAGAGTACGAAGCCCCATTGCCGTGGAGGATCTGCATCTCCCCATGCCCGCCTTCATCACCCTCCAGCCTCGCTTTCCCCTCGGTGGCCTGACCATCTCCCGCTGCGTGGACGCCCTGATCCGACAGGATCTGCTCGACCCGCTGCCCTACGTTCGCAGACACATCTGCGGCGATTGGGGCGATGTGCGCGCAGAGCATCGGCGCTACAACAACGCGGCTCTGGAACTCGGCGGCTACCTGCTGTCGTCCTACACCATCAGTAACGGGTTGGCCCTGTGTATCTTCACCGAAGCGGACCGGAACCTTACGGCAGTGTTCCTGCTAAATGAGTACTGACCACCGGCCATAACCCGGCATTCGCCTGATGCGGTTTGACAGACACCCGCCGCCAAAGCATTCGACCACGCTGCCCCCATGTTCGCTGGCGTCGCCGGCAACATCCCAGGCGGTCAACGCCTTCAAGACCGCGGTGCGTCAATGGCGCATTGGCCGCGTTATCCCTTCATCACTTCCGTCATCCCAAGGGACGCCCTCCCTTGCGGTTGGGGAGTCCTTCTGTTGCAAGGAGACCACCCTGTCATTGCTCTTCAAAGGCAGCGATCTGAAGCCGGTGCTGGCAGAGGCTATCGCCAATCAATGCTCCATCATTCTGGTCAAGGACCAGGGCGTCTACTGGCTCGCCGAGCGCGGTGAACGCCAAGCCAATGGCCGCCAGAGGTTGCTTGCCTATGCGGTGGGCTGTAACCCCGATGTCGACGTATTCGACGACTGGTGGGCGTTGGCCCGCAAGGAGCTGGGCGGCGATGATTTCGCGGAACATTTCGACCCGCATTCGGAGGCGTTCACGCCCATCCTCAACGGTGAGGAGGATCTGGAACTGGCCGCCACGGCGACCTATCTGATGTTGCGGACCGTCACGCCGTAACCCAATCAACCATCAGACCTTGAGCCCCCGCCTGCCGGGGGCTCTCTGCTATGTGCTCGCGCAGGGCTTCGCTACTCGCTTTTCGCCGGGAATTTCTCGCCATCCCCTGTTTCCAGCCACTGTGCATTAACGCTCACCAGCCTGGCTATCTTATCGAGCTGCGAGTACGGGATACCACGAGAAAACCAATTGGTCAGCCGCTGTGGGCTGATCTTCAGAAATAGCGCGAAATCCATTGGCGCGATCTTGCACTCCGACAGCACTACCCGCAGACGCACGCCGGAACATTCCGCGCTGGCAGCGCGAAGAGTCGTTGATCGTCGCCCCGTGTGCGTTTCTTTCCGTTGGCCGTAGACCATTCCTTGCTCCTTGTGTAGCTCCATGTGTTTTTTGCCCCTTTCACACTGCGGGCTCACTGAGTATAAACACCGCGTTCACCGAACCCAATTCCTACCTCGATACTTCCTACAACAGCAATGAGGTGATGGCACAAAGCGCGGAAAGGCAGGGCAACGTGGTGGTGCACACCAACTATTGGGCAACCGTCAATAACCCGAATCGCTGCATCCTTTCCATCACCGTCGACCAGGACAGGAAGGTCGTCGGGTTTGAGGCCAATAAAGGCGAACTGCTGCTCTCCAGTGGCTGCCAGTCGGTCAAATTTGGGCCGCCTTAAGGCGACCTACGCTAAGGCTGGCTAACAAAAAAACACCTGACAAATGTCATTTCCATGAAGGATCGTCCTCGACAATGAAATCCATCATCGTCGCCATCGCCCTACCGCTCTTTGCAGGCTGCGCAACGCCGAAATATTGGGAGGCCACCGGCGGCAACCCGTCCGACGGCCTTGTGCAACTCTTCTACGTACGGACGCCGTTTGAGTACGCGCAGATCCGGGAGTCCCAAGGGTTGGCGATTGCCACGGGGCGCTGCCAATTTTGGAACTACGCGCGCGCTGAGCGCGCAGACGCGCAAAAATCCGTGTGCCGCACGATGGGGCAATTCCACTGGCTGGAAACCACCGTTACTCAGGATTATCGGTGCCAGAAGTGACACCCTCCCAAGGCGTCGAGGCGCATCGGGAAGTTGAGCGAACAGTAGTTGGCCTGGCGACCCAGGCGAACTGAGCGGATCTGGTAACAATACGAACTTGAGCGCGTCCCCTACGATTGTGCGCACAAACAAAAAAGACACCTGAGCGTCTATTCCGTAAATCACAGGCAAAAAAAAGCCACTCGTTAGAGTGGCTTTTTCTTTTATGCTTGGAGCGGGAAACGAGACTCGAACTCGCGACCCCGACCTTGGCAAGGTCGTGCTCTACCAACTGAGCTATTCCCGCTTGGTGATGCGCATTCTATAGAATCCTCAGCACCCGTCAACCCCTTGATTCAAAAAAGTTTTATTTCTTTTCAACGGTGGTTCGGAGATGGGGCCAGGCCGCGCGCAGATATTGCAGCATGGACCACAGGGTCAGGCCTGCGGCGACCAGCAGCAAGGCGTAGCCTGTGAGGACCCAGAACGAGAAGTCCGACGGGTTGGCCAGCAGGATCACCAGCGCGAGCATCTGCGCTGCGGTTTTCCATTTGCCCATGTTGGAGACGGCCACGTGGGCGCGGGCGCCGATTTCGGCCATCCATTCGCGCAGGGCCGAGACGACGATCTCGCGGCCGATGATGACGGCGGCCGGCAGGGTCAGCCACAGGTTGCCGTGTTCCTGCACCAGCAGCACCAGAGCGACGGCCACCATGAGTTTGTCGGCCACGGGGTCGAGGAACGCGCCAAAGGGCGTGCTCTGTTCCAGGCGGCGTGCCAGGTAGCCGTCGAGCCAGTCGGTGGCGGCTGCGAAGGCAAATACCGAACTGGACGCGATGTAGCTCCATTCATACGGCAAATAGAACAACAAAATGAAAATCGGGATAAGCAGGACGCGTAGAACGGTGATCAGATTAGGGATATTCATCGGCACAACTGGCTACGAGGTGAGAAGGCATTCTATTCGCTGTGCAGATTGGCATAAATCAATTCAGCGAGCTTTTTACTGATACCGGGTGCTTTGGCTATTTCGTCAATGCTGGCACGGGAGAGCTCCTGCAAGCCACCAAAATGTTTAAGCAAGTCGCGACGTCGTGTCGGGCCTACCCCTGCCACCCCTTCCAGGGTTGAGGTTCGCCGGGTTTTGCCACGGCGCGCGCGATGGCCGGTAATAGCGAAACGGTGGGCTTCGTCGCGGATTTGTTGAATCAGGTGCAGCGCGGGCGAGTCGCCTTTCAAGGTGAATTCATGGGCGGCATCATTTAAGTACAACGTCTCGAAACCGGCCTTGCGCGTGGTGCCCTTGGCCACACCGAGCAGGATCAGGTCGGGCACCGCCAGTTCGTTGAGCACGTCACGGGCCATGGATAACTGGCCCTTGCCACCGTCTACCAGCAGGATATCGGGCAGCTTGCCCTCCCCGTCCTTCAACTTGCTGAAACGCCGCGTGAGCGCCTGGTGCATAGCGGCGTAGTCATCGCCTGCGGTAACGCCTTCGATGTTGTAGCGCCGGTAGTCGGACTTGATCGGCCCTTCCGGCCCGAATACCACGCAGGAGGCCACCGTGGCCTCACCGCTGGAGTGGCTGATGTCGTAGCACTCCAGGCGCTGGGGCGGCTCGTCCAGGTTGAGCACCTCAGCCAGGGCATCGAAGCGTGCGGCAACGTGCTGTCGATTGGCCAGGCGCGCGCTCAGGGCCTGTTCGGCGTTGGTCACGGCCAGTTGCTGCCAGCGGGCACGGGTGCCGCGTACGCGGTGGCTGATGTCCAGCTCGCGGCCGCGCAGCTCGTGGATGGCCTCGATCAAAGTGGGGAAGTCTTCATGCACCACGTTGACGATCAGTTCAGACGGCAGGTCGCGCTCAGGGCTGCTGACGTAGTACTGGCCAAGAAACGCAGCCATCACTTCTGACACGTCTTCGTCGATACCGGTCTGCGGGAAAAAGTTCTTGCTGCCCAACACCCGGCCAGCGCGCACGCTGATCAGGTGCACACAGGCGCCACCCGGATTGACGAACGCGGCGATCACGTCGACGTCACCGGTGCCGCCTTCCATGCTTTGCTGGTCCTGGACGCGGCGCAGCAGGGAGATCTGGTCGCGCAGTTCGGCAGCCTTTTCGAAATCTAGGGTGCTGGCGGCCTGCTCCATGGCCCCGGACAGCTCATCGGTGAGTGCGTTGCTGCGCCCTTCGAGGAACATCACCGAATGGCGCACATCCTCGGCGTACTCCGAAGGTTCCACCAGGCCCACGCAGGGCGCCTTGCAGCGCTTGATCTGGTATTGCAGGCACGGCCGGGTGCGGTTCTTGTAGAAGCTGTCTTCGCATTGACGCACAAAAAAGGTTTTTTGCAGCAGGCTCAGGCTTTCACGAATCGCCCCGGCGCTGGGGTAAGGCCCGAAGTACTTACCCTTTTGCTTTTTTGCCCCGCGGTGAATGCTCAGGCGCGGAAAGTTGCCATCCGATAAAAACACGTAAGGGTAGGATTTATCATCACGCAGCAGGATGTTGTAAGGCGGCCGCCATTCCTTGATCAGCGTCTGCTCAAGCAGCAGCGCCTCGGTTTCATTGGCGGTGATGGTGGTTTCGACCTGGGCGATACGCGCCACCAAGGCGGCGGTTTTCGGCGCAAGACCGGTCTTGCGAAAGTAGCTCGCCAGACGGTTCTTCAGGTTCTTGGCTTTGCCCACGTAAAGCAGGCGCGCCTCGCTGTCGAACATGCGGTACACGCCGGGGCGGCCACTGCAGGTGGAGAGAAAGGCACTCGGATCAAACGGTGTGGTCATGTCAGGCGCTGGCGTCCACCATGCCGTGGCGCACTGCGAGCAGGGTCAATTCAACATCACTGCTGATGGCAAGCTTCTCGAAGATACGATAACGGTAGGTATTGACGGTCTTGGGCGACAGGCACAGCTTGTCAGAGATGGTCTGAACCTTCTGGCAACCGACGATCATCAGGGCGATCTGGATTTCCCGCTCCGACAGCGCATCAAATGGCGAATCGCTGGTGGGCTGGAACGACTTGATCGCCAATTGCTGGGCAATCTGCGGGCTGATGTAACGCTGGCCGGCAAATACCAGGCGAATGGCTTGCACCATCTCAGCCAGGCCTGCGCCCTTGGTGAGGTAGCCGGCGGCACCGGCTTGCAGCAAACGGGTGGGGAACGGGTCTTCCTCGCACACCGTGACCACCACGACCTTGATGTCCGGGTGGCTGCGCAATAGCTTGGTCGTGGCACCAAGACCGCCAATCCCAGGCATCTTGACGTCCATCAGTACCACATCGGGCTTCAACTCCCGGGCCTTGATCAGGGATTCCTCCCCCGACTCCGCCTGGCCGACTACTTGCAGGCCGTCGATGTCAGCCAGCATTCGTGTAATGCCTGTACGAACGAGATCATGGTCATCGACTACTAGCACCCTAATCAAGCAGACACCTCGCGATATGGTCTTATAGGTTGCTGAACACCTTAGCAAAAAACCAAGGCGCAGACCTAGTTGCAAGTGTCATATATATAGAGATTCAACATGCTGCAGCTGTTCGCCGGCTGGCGAACAGCACTGTTTCCTGGGCTAAAGGTCAGGAATCCTGGGGGTGCGACTTGGCTTTTCCGTTCACCACGGATGAATGCTCAGCCAAGGTACTGGTCAAGCGACGGATTGCGTCCTGGTCTTCCTTGAACATCGCTCGGTAATTGCCCAACACTTTTTCTTCGATCTTGCTCAGGTTATCCAGCTGGATCGGCGTTGGGCTGCCGGTCAACACGTACAGGATATCCACTCCTTTTTCGGCGACGCGAGACAAATAGTCGGCCTTGGGTGCACGACCACCGCTTTCATATTTGCCTTGGGCGTTCGCTTCAACGCCTCCAATCTCTCCAAAAACTTTCTGCGACAGGCCAAGTCGCTCTCTTTCTTGCCTTAAGCGCGAACCGATTCCACTCATTTGGATGTATGATCCTAAATTGGCACACCCCAAGAGGTGTCACACCATCACTTCGTTAAACAAACTTGAACGGTTTTGAACTATGCCCGGAATCCGTACTGCTGCACAAGCCAAGGCCTGGCTGGAACATCAAGGAAAGTCAGTTCAAGCGTTCGCCCGTGAGCATGGCGTAGACCCGGCAACCACCTATCAAGTGCTCGCCGGGCGAAAAAAGGGACGGCGTGGAGAAGCCCATAAAGTGGCGGTACTTCTGGGCATGAAAGAGGGCGTTATCGTGGATGAACCTGAAGCTCAATCCCACGATGAACAAAGCACTAGCTGACAGCAGTATGCGCTTATTTGTAGGACGTGCCTGTTTTAGTCCGATGTGAGTGCGCGACACTCACGCTCCATCCGCCAGAAGCCATCCTCTTCACCGACAATGCTCAACCCCAGGCGCTGATACAGCCTTCTTGCCGGGTTGGTCTTGAACACCGTCAAACGTAGAAAGCCCAGGCCCTCGACGCGTGCCTTGAGCGCCATTTGCTCCAGCACCCATGTGCCCGCGCCCTGCTTGCGGCAGCACGCCAGCAGGTGCAGCTCGCGGATATACAGGGCTTTCCCGTCGCGGCTCAGGCTGATAAAGCCCATCACGCCATCATCGTTGCAGATCAGCCAGTTCTCGCGGCCCGCCCAGGCCACGTCGAAGCCGTCGTTGGACCACAACAAGCCGTTCTGACGGTAGTAATGGCTCATGGCCTCCTGGGTCAGGGTGCGGGCAAACGGCAGGTCCTGCTCGGTGGCCCGGCGCAAATGAAACCTCATTCAGAGGGCGACCACTTGGCCGGTCCACTGCCCGCCATCGCGACGGGCGATCACCAACGCGTCGCCGACACCGGGGGCGGCAACAAGCAAGTTGCCATCGGCGGTCCAGATCGCACTGCGACCGGCACATGCCCAGCCTCCAGATGGGCCACCGTGGTTAGCCATCAGTACCAACAGGCCATGCTCGGCCGCATAGCCTTCAAGCAAAGCACTGTCCGCCGCGTAGCCTCCCTCGCTGATCAGTACGCCGGCGGCATACACCGTGGCGCCCGCTGCCGCCGCTTGACGTGGATGGCTGGCCTGGGAAAAGTCCGCACACACCGCCAATGCGATAAGCTCCTCTGCCAATCCCAAGGCTTCACCGCCCTGCCCCGCGGCAAATGCCAGCTCTTCGCCGGGGTGCAGATGCTGCTTGGTGTAGACGCCTACTGAACCGTCCGCCCCAAGCACCAGCGCGCCGATCAGCACACCTGTTTGTGGCGCCAGACGCACCGGCATGCCCACCACAGCCGTCAACCGCAGCTCCCGCGCCAGCTCACGCAACGGCGTCAACACGGCGTCTTGCGGGTCGATGGCCAAGTCGGCCGCCAGGGACGGCTCGTAGCCCGTCAGTGACAGTTCTGGAAACACCAGGCATTGCACGCCCTGTTCAGCCGCGGCCCGCATCAACGCCAGGTGCCGCTGGATATTGGCAGCGATATCGCCCGGGATGGAAACGGTTTGCGCCGCAGCAAGGGTCAAGGCAGTCATGGTCGCGTCCTGGCAATCACTGTTTGAGAGTTGTCAGCATATCCACACTTACCCCATAGCGGCATAGGTATCTACACAACGCTATAACGGTGGACGGTGCCTCGATGCGAAACGAGTCGCTCTTGATCTGCTTTTGATCTTGGTCTTAGGCGCCCCGTTAAACCACGCTGGCCGGCATTCCGGCTCTTTTCAAAAGTGAGCCGCTGTCAGGGCGGAACCCTAGGTGGCCGTTACCGCAGGAATGGATATGTACACGGTCCAACTGCGTTGACTGTCAGGCCGTCTTCGCAGGCAAGCCAGCTCCCACATTTGGATCGCGGTGCCTCAGCCAGATCAGCGCCGGCTGTCAGTCGCAGCAAAACTGTGTAGATACCTATGCCCATAGCGGTAAGTACTGCTACGCAATAGAAATTACTGATTGAATCCACCCGCACGCCTCTAGTAAGCTCCCCCCATCATTTGGAGAGCCCCATGTTGCCACTCACCCACACTCAGGTTTGCCCTGCTGCCAGCGCCTTGCGCTCGGTGTCGGCTATCCGTGTGAACGGTTCGAGCGCACTGGCCGGCTTTTATTTTGGGTATTGGTTTAGCCACTGGCGCGCCTGATACCTGAAATCGGCGCCCACTACTCAAGGGGTCGCCTACCAGAGAAATCTAAACCCCCGGTCGGCTCCCCGACCGGGGGTTTTGTTTTTTCAGCGCCTGATAACTTGTTTTTCACGCTCATTTAAAGGAATCACACCATGAACTACGCCACCTATTACCGCTACGACACTTGCACTGCATGGCGATTTAGCCAGCTCCGTTCGGGACAGCCTGCCGCCTCCGACCGGTCACCCCGTGGTGGCAAGCCAACACACGTAGCCGATACGGCCAATTGTCGAACACCCCAGTAGGCCAAGCGTGCGGGAATCGCCCGCCGCTTGCCCAGGAAGCCTTGAATATGAACTCCTCCGTCGCCGCTTTGCCCGTCTCTACCCTCAACAGCGCCAATGAAGCCCTGACCCAGCGTTTGCCCAGCGCTCTTGAACTCAAGCACCAACTCCCGCTCAGCCCGTTCCTCAACGAACAAGTCCACGCCCATCGCCAAGCCGTGCGCGCCATCCTCAATGGCGAAGACTCACGCTTGCTGGTGATTGTCGGCCCGTGCTCTATCCACGACCCGGAATCGGCCATGGAATACGCGCGCAATCTGAAGAAGCTCGCGCTTGAAGTCAGCGACCAGATGCTGCTGGTGATCCGTGCCTACGTCGAGAAACCGCGCACCACTGTGGGCTGGAAAGGCTTGGCCTACGATCCACACTTGGACGGCAGCGATGACATGGCCGCCGGCCTGACCCTGTCCCGCGAACTGATGCGTGAAATGCTGCGCCTGGGCCTGCCGGTGGCCACCGAGTTGCTGCAACCCATGGCCGCCGGCTACTTCGATGACCTGCTCACTTGGGTCGCCATTGGCGCACGCACTACCGAATCGCAGATTCACCGCGAAATGGCCAGCGGCCTGGGCATGCCCGTGGGCTTCAAGAACGGCACCGACGGTGGCGTCGCCATTGCCTGCGATGCGATGCGTTCAGCCTCTAACCCGCATCGTCATTTCGGCGTGGACAGCCAGGGCCACCCGGCGATCATCCAGACGCCCGGCAACCCCGACACCCACCTGGTGCTGCGCGGCGGCCACCGTGGGCCCAACTACGACGCGCAAAGCGTGACCGAGGTAAAGCATGACCTGGCCAAGTCCAAGGTGGCGGCACGGATCATGGTCGATTGCAGCCATGCCAATAGCGGCAAGAACCCGCTGCGCCAACCGGCGGTATTCAATGACGTGCTGGAGCAGCGCTTGCAAGGTGATGCCTCGCTGGTCGGCATGATGCTTGAGAGTCACCTGTTCGAAGGCTGCCAGCCGCTGAGCGCGTCGATGAAATACGGCGTTTCGGTGACCGATGGTTGCCTGGGTTGGGACGGGACCGAGCAGGTGTTACGCAGCGCCGCTGAGCGGTTGCGGGAGCACGGCAAAGCCGACTGATCGGTGGAAATCAAAAAACCTGGGAGAGGGCGGGACAGTTGACGAGCACTCGTGCGAGTGTTCAGATGCCCGCCTGTTTCAGGTGCCCCCTGCCGCCGTGCTTGGGGTGAAACGGGAAACCGGTACGCTCATATTGAGCAAGTCCGGTGCTGCCCCCGCAACGGTATATGCGTGATCCCTTCGACACACCACTGTGGCCCTCGCGCCATGGGAAGGTGAAGGTATCCATACGCATGAGCCCGGAGACCGGCCTGGAATTTCTGTTTGGCAAACTCCTGCGGTGGGCGGGCATGGGCCGGTATTGGCGTGTGCTCGATGCCTTCTCTTGCGTGCTTCTGCGAAGATACTTTCGAGAAGACTATGATCCGACATTCCTTCACTCCCTTGATCAGTTGCCTGTTCAGCCCGTTGCTGCTGGCCGACAACACGCCCCTGGTGCTCAACCCGCAAATCGTCTCGGCGCCCTCAGTGGAATCCGGCACTGTTGCGGCCATGGCCCAGTACGGCAGCAACGTCAACGTGGTCAGCCGCGAACAGATCGAGCGGGCCGGCCCTTCAGCCGACGTGTCGCGGGTGATGCAAATGTTCATTCCCGGGCTGTACGTGGCGCCGAAGAACGGCCCATTCGACTATGGCACCTATTCCCTGCTCGGCGGGCGCAACGATGACACCCTGATCCTGCTCGATGGCGTGCGCTTGAACAACCGCCTGTACGGTGGCCTGTACCTCGACACGCTGCCGGCCAATGCCATTGAACGCATCGAAGTGCTCAAGGGTGGCCAGAGCCTGCTGTTCGGTACCCAGGCGGTATCGGGCGTAATCAACATCGTGACTCGCAGCCCGCAGACGCGGACGGCTGCCGGCGAAGTGAATATGGGCCTCGACACCTTCGGCGGCACCACGGGTGACGCACGGGTCGAGAAGATTTTCAGCAACGGCTGGGGCGACCTGGGCGTGTTGGCCTACGTCAGCCGCAATGCGTCCGAGGGCTACCAGCCGTTTCGCAATCGCGATATGAAAAATGTCACGGACAAGAAACGCTCTTACGAAGTCACTACCTTCGGTACCAAGGCAGTTCAATCTTTTGGCGATGATTCGCGCCTGGAACTGTTCTACCAATACGCCGACGCCAACCTGGATTTCGCCCGTCCGGTAGCCTCTCACAAAACCACCAACGACCGTGTACAGCAAATCGCCACAGCCACGTTCGAGCAGAGCCTCGACGAACGCCTGAGTTATTTCGTCAAGGGCCACATCAACGATTGGGATACCCGCTATACCCGCATCAACAACCTAGACGGTGGTGGTACCCAGGTCATCAACCCTAACGACTACTGGGGCTTCACCGACTGGGGCGTGCAAGCCGAAGGCAAGGCCGAGTTGCCGGGCGGCCACGTAGTGATCGTCGGCAGCGACAACCAATGGTTCAAGGGCCAGGACGATGTGTTGGTGATCGACGATAACAAAGCCCAGGCCCACGCGCTGTATAGCCAACTGCGCCCGCAGATCGACGCCCTGCCCGACTGGCACCCCAGCCTCGGCGTACGCCACGAGGCCATGAGCGGCGGTGACAGTGCCACCGTCGGCATGCTCACGTCCCTCTACAACCTCAACGATCACTGGGCCTTGCGCGGCCAATACGGCACCGCCTACAAGCTGCCCAATGCCGAACAGCTGTTCGTCAACGAAGCGGACGAACAGGGCAACCGCCACCTCAAGCCAGAGAAAAGCCGCAACGCTGAACTGGGCCTCGACTACTCAGGGCAACTTGCGGAACGCGATTTCAGCGCCAGCGTCACCGTGTTCAAACGCAAGATCAGCGACCTGATCACTCTGGACGATGTGCAGTGGGTCAATGGTGAGGGCCAGATCCAAATGCGCGGTTTCGAGGCCGACGCCAGGTTGGCGCTCAACGACCAATGGAGCGTGCAGGCCGACATGACCCGCAACCTGACCGAATCCCGCGCCGGGGTCACCCTTAACGATATCCCCAGTTTTTTCGCCCGCTCACGCATCGGTTTTGAATCGCAAAACCGCCTATGGGGTGCAGGCGCTGCGCTGCGTTATATCCGCGATGTCATCAGCGCCAAGCAGGTCGAGTACGGGCATTATTCGGTGGTGGACGCCGACGCCTATCGCTATCTGGACAGTGCCCACCAGCATCGTTTGAGCCTGCTGGTGGAAAACCTGTTCGACCGCGACTACGTCACCAGTCGCGCCAACAACGTCGACAACCTCGGCCGCCCCTTCACCGCAGAGGTGCGTTACAGGTATCGCTTCTGATGGCCGACATCACGCCAATCGACGGGGTCGACACCCACCCCGACTGGTCGCGAATTCCTGACCACAGTCACCATGTGTTCCTGTGTACCGGCCCGCGCTGCACCCAGCGTGGAGCCTTGCAACTGTGGAAAGCCCTGCGCCGCCGGTTGCTGGAGCTGCAACGCATCGAAGTGCCCGACGGCGTGCTGCTGACCCGCACCCATTGCCAGTTCCCCTGCAACCTCGGGCCGGTGCTCACGGTTTACCCGCAGCGCTGCTGGTACGGCGTGCACAGCAAGGCGGATGTGATACGCCTGGTGGATATGCACCTGGCAGGCGGTGAAGTGGTTGACGATCTACTGCTCAAGGAGCGCGCATGAAAACGTGGTGCTTATGCTTGATCTTGATTGCCCTGCTCTGCGCAACACAGACGCTGGCAGACAATTACACCAATTGCGCCCAGGCCTGGACACTGCCACACGCGCCGCCCTCGCGCATCGTCGCCCTCAATCAACACGCGGCCGACCTCTTGCTGGCGCTGGATGCCAGGCCTTCAATGGTGGGCGTGGCCTATCTGGACGACAGCGACAACACGCATCGACAGGGCCGGTATTTCGAAGTGCCGGTGATTGCCGCCCAATATCCCTCCAGCGAAATGCTGTATGCACAGCGCCCCGACTTGGTGGTGGGCGGGTTCGCCAGCGCGTTCGGCAAGGGTGTGAGCTCACGCACTGGCCTGGCCGACAACGGCGTGGCGTCCTACCTGCTGGAGTCCGCGTGTGACGGGCACACCCTGGATTACTTCGCGCACATCCGCCAGGACCTGCTCACCCTTGGTGCCCTGCTGCACAAATCACAACGCGCCAAGGCCCTGAGCGACGCACTGGACGCCGACCTGCAACATGCCCAGGCATTGGCTGACAACGCCCAACCGGTATCGGTATTTTACTTGGACAGTGAGGTCAACGGCCTCGCCAGTGAAGGCCAACGGGGGTTTGTCACAGCACTGCTGGCCGCATCGGGTGCCCGCAATGTGCTGGCTGACATCCCCCTTTCACGAGTGACCGTGAACAGTGAAACCTTGCTGATGAAGGACCCTGACATCATTTTATTGGCCGACGCCCTGTGGTCCCCCGCTAACCGCAAGCGCCAATTGCTGACCACCGACCCGGTGTTATCGACGCTGCGAGCGGTGCGTGAGAACCGGATGATCGATATTCCGTTTACCCATTTAGTACCCGGCGTCGGCGGCGGCAAGGTGGCAATTGAACTGGCCCGTACATTTCGCGGCATACGGTAATCTGTAAGGAGCAAGCTCGCTCCTATGGCTGTGGACTAGGCCCGGGCCACCGGCATGCGGGACAACTCCCGCAGCCACGGCAACACCCGCAGGCCGTGGGCAGTCTCGCAGGGGTCGACGATGTCCATGAAGTGTTCGAGGTTGACGTGGTCCGGCACGCCCGGCAATCGCACTCGCACGGCCGGCGTTACGCCGCAAGGGGCGCCCAGGTCCAGATGCTCGTAGACGAGTACATGACGCACCTGGGGCTGAGGCTCATGGGCATGGGCCAACAGCCCTGCATTGGTTATCAGCACGTCGAAGGGTTCGGCAGGAATGGCAGTGAGAATCCGCACCTCTTCGAACGTTTGCACCGGCACGATCCGGTAATAGCCCAAGTGGTTGAGCATTTTCTCGATGTACAGGCGTTGCAGATGTTGTTCATCGGCAATCAGGATGGTCAATGCTTTGTTCGGCATGGCAAACCCCTGGGCAGGCAGTGCTCGACAGTGAGCGTCGCCCATTTTCCAGACATATGCCGACGAAAAAATCAGGCATATTCCCCCTTCATGTAAGAACTTTCCCAAATCCTCCGAAAGGCGATCAACCACAGTCAGGGCTGATTGCAATAAGCGCTTAAGCCATGATGCAAAACATCGATCGCCTCACCCACGCTTGCAACCGCTGGTCCCAATGCCTGACGGTCCTGCTGTTCACACGCCGCCTCCAATGCCTCACATACACTGATCAATGGGTTGGCCTTGACCATCCGCGCGCCTCCCTTGGCACGATGAGCCAGGTCGTGCAACTTGGCAAAGTCTGCCTGGCTTGCCAGCCGTGGCAGCAAGGCACGATCCGCCTCCAGGCTTTCGAGTAACGGCGCCAGCAATTCGACAAGCGCGGCATGATCATCCCCGGTCAGCGCAACCAGGGTGCTCAAGTTGAAGATAGCCAAGGGTCGCGGGCTCGTGCCAACTGAACGCGACGCCAATGCCGCCCGCAAGTCGTCCAGCCCGGTGGGCTTGAACAGGCAGCCATCCATGCCAGCCTGCCGACAGCGCTCGGCTTCCTCCGGCTGGGCGTTGGCGGTGAACCCGAGTAACAGGCAGGGCTCCAGACTCCGCTCACGCTCCTGTGCGCGAATCTCCTGGGCCAGCTGATAGCCGTTCTTGAACGGCATGTTGCAATCGGTAATGACGCCGTCGAACTGCCCCGTTCGCCACTGCTCAAGCCCTTGGACACCGTCTTCGGCCGTGATGATACGGTGCCCCAGAAAGCTCAACTGTCGAGCCAGCAGCAAGCGGTTGGCCGGGTAGTCGTCCACCACCAGAATACTCAGCGCGCGCCCCTCAGGCGCCGCCTCTTGCACAGGCTCAATCGGGGCCGGCAGCGTGGCAGTCATGGCCAGGGTCAACGTCACGTCCACCCGAGTGCCGTGCCCCAACACACTACTCAAGTGCAATTGGCCGCCCATCATTTCGCACAGGCTGCGGCTGATCACCAACCCCAGCCCAGACCCGCTGCGTGCCGATTGCTGATTATTGCTGCCCTGGATGAACACACTGAACAACCGCTGCTGGTCGGTGACGCTGATTCCGATGCCAGTGTCTTGCACCCATAACTGCACGGCCAAGCGATCGTCCTCGACCACCGCCTGCGCGACCAAACTGACCTGCCCATGGGGAGTGAATTTGATGGCATTGCTCAGCAGATTGGAGACCACCTGCTTGAATCGCAGCGGGTCGACCAGCACCGCCTGGTCAATCAACGGGTCCAGCTCAACCTGCAGTGCCAACCCCTTGGCTCGGGCCAGCCCCTCGAACACGCGTGCAACCGACGCCAACAACTCATGCAGGTTGGCGGGCTCCAGGGTCAGTGACAAATGCCCAGACTCGATCCGCGCTATATCGAGAATATCGCCGATCAGCTCCAACATACCCCGCGAAGCCACCGAGGCCACCTCCAGAGCATCACGGTCGACCCGCCCCTGTTCGGCATTTTTCAAGGCCAGTTCGATCATGCCGATCACGGCGTTCATCGGCGTGCGGATCTCGTGGCTCATGGTCGCCAGGAAGGTCGTCTTGGCGCGATTGGCGGCGTCGGCATCGTCCTTGGCTTCCTGTAGCTGGCCGAGCAGCCGGTGCCGTTCGCTTACGTCTACCCAACCGGCAATCATGCCCACCACCTTCTCGTCGCCGTCGCGGTACGGCAGCATCCACTGGTAAATGGTCAGCACATCGCCATTGGGCACCTTGAGGATTCGATCATGAATCTGCGGCTCGCCGCCGGCCATCAAGCGCAGGTAATCCTCATGAAACGACCGGGCCTGTGGCGGGTTTTCGATGTCGGTTTCCACCACGGTCCTGCCGATCACGTCTTCAAGTTTGTAGCCAAACACGTCGAGGTAGGCGTTATTGCAGGCCATCAGCCGCCCTTGGCGATCGCGCACGTAAATCGGGTGTGGTGTGCCGTCGATCAATACGCTCATGAACCGCATCTGATCGCTCAGCGCTCGCTCGGCCTGCAGGCGCTTGCGAATCAGGCTGCGCAGGTAAATGGCCCAGCCCAGCGTGATTGCCAACAACAGCGCCGCCAACCCAAAGCCCTGAAGAATCACATTCCGATAACGCAACCAATAGCTGTCCTCGATGATGACCTCACTACGCCACTGGCCAATCAGTTCGTCCATTTCCTGAGGGGTGATGCTCAGCAGCGCCTTATCGAGGATCGAATACAGCTCCAACTGACTGCGATTTACCCCAAAGGTCACGCGTGCAGGCTCAATGCCAACCGTACTGCTGACACGCAGGCGGTCGCGGTAATAACGGCTGATCAGATAACGTGCGCTGATTAACGAGTTGACCGCGCCGTCGGCGTCACCATTGGCCACCAGCGCCATGGCTTGCTGGGGGTTCTCCACGTCGACAAACATCACACCTGGAAAATTTTTCGCTATGTCCTCATGCAGGCCATTGCCGACCACCATGGCCAGGCGTTTGCCGACCATGTCCTCCAGCGTGAGCGGGCTGTGGGGACCGTTACGGGTTACCAGCACAAAGGGATTGGTCAGGTAGGGCCGGGTAAAACGCACTTTTTCAGCACGCTCCGCACTAGGCGTGACGACCGCCAGCATGTCCGCCGTACCCGCACTGACGATATTGATCTGGCGCGGCAATGAGCCGCCCGGGACCACATCGAACTTCAAGCCGGTACGCAAGCTGATACGCGATAATACCTCGGCACTCAACCCTTCGAACTGGCCTTGATCACCAATAAAAGATAACGGTAGAAAGTCATTGAGCACCGCGACTCTGACCCTCGGATTCTTTTGCACCCAACGTTGTTCGCTGGCACTCAAATGCAACCGGTCAACGCCGATTATCCCCAGGTTACCTCCGCTCCAGCGGCGCAGGATTTCCATCTGCTCGCTGGCGGGAATCGCCTCCAGCGCGGCATTGAGAATGGGCAGTAAACGTGTATTTTCGCGGGCGACGGCAAACGCAAACGGGTTGACTTCCAAGCCGGAAAAATCCGCCATACGTACATTGTTGAGGTGATTGCGATTGATCAGGTAGTTGCTGCTGATAGCATCCCCCAGATAGACGTCGGCGCGACCAAACGCTACGGCACCAATGGCTTCGAAAGTCGAGGCAAACAACGCCAATTGGGCCTGGGGGTAAAACGCCCGAACGGCGTCGGGCTGCATGTAGTGATACAGCATCGCTACGCGCTTGCCCGCCAGGTCGTCATTCAACACCTGGCTATCGCCGCTGCGAGTCACCAGGGTCGGTTGATCGTTGGCGTAGGAGCGAGACAAAAGCAGTTGCGGGTCGGCCGCTTCGTAGCCATTGGCGGAACCGAGAAAATCCACGCCTCCCTGCTTCAAGGCTTCGATCACTTCATCGCGGGTATCGTAACGCCGTACCTCTATGGAGATATGCAGGGCCTGACCCACCAGTGCGGCAAAATCGGCTGTGATACCTTCGAGCTCGTCGTTGTTATTGGTCAAATCAAAAGGCGCATAATCGGGAGCAGAAACCCCCATCAACAATGTGCGCCGCTCGCGCAGCCAGCGCCAATCAGACTCATCCAGTGCTACTTGCGGGGTGTCAATACGTGAGTGCCCCAACAGCCGCAAAGCATGGGGCTCATCCAGGGCCACCGCGATCTGAGGTAACAGGCTCATCCAGAAGATCGTGGCGAACCTTATAAACGCGGTGGTGATCATCTCAATTCAGATCAGATGGTTGCGCTGGGCAAACTTGGATAAGTGCACTACCGAAGACATGCGTAACTTCTCCTTGAGTCGAGTCTTGTAAGTGCTGATGGTCTTGTGGCTCAGCAGCATCTGTTCGGCAATTTCCTTGTTGCCCAGCCCCAGGGCCAACATTTGCAATACGGTTAACTCACGGTCCGATAAGCACTCGATCATCTGCCGTTCCGTTTCTTGCAGATCATCGCGGCGCACCGAACTGGTCGGCAAACTGGGGAAGCAGCTGTAGCCCGACATGATCGCTTTGATAGCCTTTTGCAGCTCATCCAGCTCACCGGTCTTGGCGACGAACCCCATCGCACCGGAACGCATGCAACGGGTAGAAAAAAATACCGCCAGGTAGGAGGTCAGCACCAGAATCTTGCACGGCAAGCCCAACGCCTTGATGCGGCTGATAACCTCCAACCCGCCTAATTTAGGCATCGCCAGGTCGAGGATAATCAGCTCGGGACGTTGCTCCCTCGCCAACTGCATAGCGTCAGCGCCATCCCCCGCCTGAAAAATTTCATCAAACCCCTCCAATTGCAGGAGGTGTTTGACCGTTGCCCGGATAAACGGATGGTCATCCACAATTAATGCTTTGCTCATAAAACTTCCTTATGTGGACAAAATACCCTTACACATCACGGCGGGCCTGGGTACCTGTGAGAAATGACAGTTCCGACAAGCGGCACTGCTTCCTTGGAGCGGTAACCAAGCAGTGTCTGGCCCTTTCAATTAACTCAACAGAGCGACGGACGCCGGCCCTCAACGGCGCAACAGCCGCAAGTACCCAACTTTAGCAATGCAATGATGTTTCAACCGAAGGGATAATCCGGACAACATGTAGGATTTTTCCACATGCAAGCTTAGCCAATCCTGGCCAGCCCATAAGGATCAGTCGGTGGTGCTCGGACTCCAGAAGGCCTGCACCACCAGGGTTGACGTTGAGAGGCGCGCCACCAGCGCGTCCAGTTCGTCGCCATCCACCGACGTGGCGGCCAGTATGGCCTCGATTTCCACTTCGTCACTGCCGAACGGTCGCACGTCGACGTCGCTGGCAGGGTAGTTGCAGCGTGCCAGCTCGGCTTCCAGTAACACCATCACGGCCTGCTGCTGACTGCGGCGCGCAATGACATAGAGGATATTGGTGACCTCTGCCGACACCACGTCCAAGGGCTGACGATTGATGTTATTGACGATCGGCCGCAGCAAGGTATTGGCCGCCAGCACAAACAGCGTGCCCAGCAACGCCTCGAGGATCAGGTCGGCCCCGGCGCAGGCGCCCACCGCGGCCGAAGCCCAGAGGGTTGCGGCCGTGTTGAGCCCGCGCACATTGCCTTCTTCACGCATGATCACCCCAGCCCCCAGGAAGCCGATGCCCGACACCACGTAAGCGACCACGCGCACCGCGCCTTCCGCACCGCCCAGTCGGTTGGCCATGTCGACAAAGATCGCCGCGCCCACCGCCACCAGCACATTGGTACGTAAGCCGGCGGTGCGCTGGCGGTACTGGCGCTCGAACCCGATGAGGCCACCGAGAATAAACGCAGCGCTGAGGCTGACCACGGTGTCGACCAAGGAGTTGAGGTTGATGTTGTTGATTGCCTGCATAAGAAATCTCCATGAATGCAGCGGCACATTGGTAACTCGCAGGTCCCTGTGGGAGCTGGCTTGCCTGCGATAGCGGTATACCACCAATGAATCTGGCGGCTGATACACCGTCATCGCGGGCAAGCCCGGCTCCCACAGGATTGGCGATGTTGCATGGAACCTGTTACTGCCAGCCAAACTTGCGAATGTAGTAGCCCTTCACCGCTTGGGTCAGCGCCATGTAAGCCAGCAAAATCACCGGCAGGAACACGAAGTACAGCGACGGCAGCGCCTGCAATTTGAAGTAGTGCGCCAAAGGCCCCATCGGCAGGAATATCCCCACGGCCATGATCACACCGGTCATCAACATCAACGGCAGCGCTGCGCGGCTTTGCAGGAATGGGATTTTCGGCGTGCGGATCATGTGCACGATCAGGGTCTGGGTCAGCAGCCCCACCACAAACCAGCCGGATTGAAATAGCGTTTGGTGGTCTGGGGTGTTGGCATCAAACACATACCACATGAGTGCGAACGTGGTGATGTCGAAGATCGAACTGATCGGTCCGAAAAACAACATGAAGCGCCCCACGTTCCCCGGCTGCCAGCGTTGCGGCGTGGCAAGCATCTCGTCATCGACGTTGTCGAACGGAATCGCAATCTGCGAGATGTCATACAGCAGGTTTTGCACCAGCAGGTGCATCGGCAGCATCGGCAAAAACGGGATAAAGGCACTGGCCACCAATACCGAGAACACGTTGCCGAAGTTCGAACTGGCGGTCATCTTGATGTATTTGAGCATGTTGGCGAAGGTGCGCCGGCCTTCCAGCACGCCCTCCTCCAGGATCATCAGGCTCTTCTCCAGCAGGATAATGTCAGCCGCTTCCTTGGCGATGTCCACCGCACTGTCCACCGAAATTCCGATATCCGCCGTGCGCAACGCCGGAGCGTCGTTGATGCCATCGCCCATAAAGCCGACCACATGTCCGTTGGCCTTGAGCAGACGCACGATGCGCTCCTTGTGGCTGGGCGTGAGCTTGGCAAACACATTGGTGGTTTCCACGGCCAGGGCCAGTTCGACGTCGCTCATCGCTTCGATGTCGTTGCCCATCAGCAAGCCTTGTTGCTCCAGGCCCACTTCGCGGCAGATCTTCGCCGTGACGAGTTCGTTGTCGCCGGTCAACACTTTCACCGCCATGCCGTGAGCCTTCAGCGCTTTGAGGGCGGGGGCGGTGCTTTCCTTGGGCGGGTCGAGAAACGCCACGTAGCCGATCCGCGTCAGGTTGTTTTAATCGGCCAGGGTGACGGTGTCACGTCCTGTCGTCTACGG
>NZ_WJZM01000070.1:0-28952 GCF_021609545.1 Pseudomonas sp. PA-1-6B | reverse complement strand
TCCCTGTCGAATTCCGGCCAGCGTGGTTTAACGGGGCGCCTAAGATCAAAAGCAGATCAAGATCAAGAGCGGCTCGCTTCGCATCGTGGTTACCGTTGAGCTAACAGAGTTATGTAGATACCTATGCCGCGATAGGGCCAGCCCAATCAACGCAAATCAAACAGCCAACAGGCGCTCACGCAACTTGCCAATCTCATCCCGCGTCTGCGCCGCCGCTTCAAACTCCAGATCCCGCGCCAACTGGTACATCTTCTCTTCCAGTTGTCGAATCCGCTTGGTGATCTCACTCGGTGAGCGCAGTTCGTTTTCGTACTTGGCGCTCTCCTCGGCGGCCTTGGCCATGCCCTTGCGCTTCTTGCTGCGCGAGCCGGGCACGGTGGCGCCTTCCATGATGTCGGCAACGTCCTTGAACACGCCTTTGGGGGTGATGCCGTGCTCCAGGTTGAACGCGATCTGCTTGTCGCGACGACGCTGGGTCTCGCCAATCGCACGCTCCATCGAACCGGTGATGCGGTCCGCATACAGGATCGCCCGTCCATTGAGGTTACGCGCCGCTCGGCCGATGGTCTGGATCAACGAGCGCTCGGAGCGCAGGAAGCCCTCCTTGTCCGCATCCAGGATCGCCACCAGCGACACTTCCGGCATGTCCAGGCCTTCACGCAGCAGGTTGATCCCCACCAGCACATCGAAGGTGCCCAGGCGCAGGTCGCGGATGATTTCCACGCGTTCCACGGTGTCGATGTCCGAGTGCAGGTAACGCACGCGCACGCCGTGGTCGGCCAGGTAATCAGTCAGGTCTTCGGACATGCGCTTGGTCAGGGTGGTGACCAGCACCCGCTCTTCCAGGGCCACGCGCTTGTTGATTTCCGAGAGCAAGTCGTCGACCTGCGTCAGCGCCGGGCGAATTTCGATTTCCGGGTCCACCAGGCCAGTGGGACGCACCAGTTGCTCGATGACGCGGCCCGCGTGCTCGGCTTCATAGTTGCCGGGCGTAGCGGAGACGAAGATGGTCTGCGGGCTGATGGCTTCCCACTCGTCAAAGCGCATCGGCCGGTTGTCCAGCGCCGACGGCAGGCGGAAGCCGTACTCCACCAGAGTTTCCTTACGTGAGCGGTCCCCCTTATACATGGCGCCCACCTGCGGCACGCTGACGTGGGATTCGTCGATCACCAGCAAGGCGTCCGGTGGCAGGTAGTCATAGAGGGTCGGTGGCGGCGCCCCGGAGTCACGGCCCGACAGGTAGCGCGAGTAGTTTTCGATGCCGTTGCAGTAGCCCAGCTCCAGAATCATCTCCAGGTCGAAGCGGGTGCGTTGCTCCAGACGCTGGGCTTCCACCAGCTTATTGTTGGAGCGCAGGTATTCCAGGCGCTCGGCCAGCTCGACCTTGATGCCCTCGATGGCGCTCATCAGGGTTTCACGCGGGGTCACGTAGTGGCTTTTCGGGTAGAAGGTAAAGCGCGGCAGCTTGCGGATCACCTCGCCGGTCAACGGGTCGAAGGCTGACAGGCTTTCGACCTCATCATCGAACAGTTCGATGCGGATGGCTTCTAGGTCGGATTCGGCCGGGTAGATGTCGATCACATCGCCGCGCACCCGGAAGGTGGCGCGGGCGAAGTCCATGTCGTTACGGGTGTACTGCAGGCTCGCCAGGCGGCGCAACAGTTCGCGCTGGTCGAGTCTGTCGCCACGGTCGACGTGCAGCACCATCTTCAGATAGGTTTCCGGGCTGCCCAAGCCGTAGATGCACGACACCGTGGTGACAATGATCGCGTCTTTGCGCTCCAGCAGTGCCTTGGTGGCCGACAGCCGCATCTGCTCGATGTGGTCGTTGATCGACGCATCCTTCTCGATAAAGGTATCGGACGACGGCACATAGGCTTCGGGCTGGTAGTAGTCGTAGTAGGAAACGAAATACTCCACCGCGTTGTTGGGGAAGAACGCCTTGAACTCGCCGTAGAGCTGCGCCGCCAGGGTTTTGTTTGGCGCCAGCACCAGGGTCGGGCGGTTGGTCTGGGCGATCACATTGGCGATGCTGAAGGTCTTGCCGGAACCGGTCACCCCAAGCAGCGTCTGGTGCGCCAGGCCGGCCTCGATGCCTTCGACCATCTGACGAATGGCTTCCGGTTGATCGCCGGCGGGTTCAAAACGGGTAACGAGCTGGAAATCCGACATAACGTACCTCGTGAAGTCACCCCAGACTCGACACCGCCAGGGACGAAATAGCTCAGCAACCCGCGAATAATCATCGCAGGTTGCAGGAAAAAACCATGATAGCTGTAGAAGTGGTGTCGAATGTGACGGGTTTCAAGGCCGTCTTCCTACACGACCTTTATCGTCAATGTTGCAATAAGACTAACGGTCAGCAAATAAACCGAAAAACTTGGCCGAAAAGCCGTTTCCGTTGTCGCTCTCAGCCGTGATGGCCTCTATACTAGCTCCCCGTTTGTGCACCGCTCTAGTGCATTCGGCTGGAGCGCGACACGTCCCTCCTACCCCCCATAGAGCTGCCGCAAAAATGAGCCTGTTCTCCGCTGTCGAAATGGCACCACGCGATCCAATCCTGGGCCTCAACGAAGCATTCAACGCCGACACACGAACCACCAAGGTGAACCTTGGCGTGGGCGTTTACTGCAACGAGGAGGGGAAGATTCCACTCTTGCGTGCCGTTGCCGAAGCGGAAGCCATTCGCGTGGCGCAACATGCCGCCCGAGGCTACTTGCCAATCGACGGCATCGTGGCGTACGACCAGGCCGTGCAAAAGCTGCTGTTTGGCGCTGAGTCGCCACTGTTGAGCGCAGGCCGTGTGATTACCGCCCAGGCCGTGGGCGGCACGGGCGCGCTGAAAATCGGCGCCGACTTCCTCAAGCAACTGCTGCCCAACGCCGTCGTCGCCATCAGCGACCCAAGCTGGGAAAACCACCAGGCGCTGTTTGAAAAAGCCGGTTTCCCGGTGCAGACCTACCGCTACTACGACGCCGCCACCCACGACGTGAACCGTGCCGGCCTGCTCGAAGACCTCAACGCCCTGCCGCCACAGTCCATCGTGGTGCTGCACGCTTGCTGCCATAACCCGACCGGCGTCGACCTCAGCCCGGCCGACTGGCAAAACGTGCTGGACGTGGTCAAGGCCAAGAACCTGGTGCCGTTCCTCGACATGGCCTACCAGGGCTTCGGCGATGGCATCCACGAAGACGCCGCCGCGGTGCGCCTGTTCGCTGAGTCGGGCCTGACCTTCTTTGTATCCAGCTCGTTCTCCAAATCGTTCTCGCTGTATGGCGAACGCGTAGGCGCGCTGTCGATCGTCAGCGAGTCCAAGGAAGAAAGCGCGCGCATCCTGTCCCAGGTCAAGCGTGTGATCCGCACCAACTACTCCAACCCGCCGACCCACGGCGCAGCCATCGTCGCCGCCGTACTTAACAACCCGGAACTGCGCGCCCAATGGGAAGCCGAACTGGCCGAGATGCGCCTGCGCATCCGTGGCATGCGCGAGCAGATGGTGGCCGAACTGGCCAAGGCTGCTCCAGGCCATGACTTCAGCTTCGTCGGCCGCCAGCGTGGGATGTTCTCCTACTCCGGCCTGACCGTTGAGCAAGTCACCCGCCTGCGCACCGAATTCGGGATCTATGCGCTGGATACCGGTCGCATCTGCGTGGCGGCACTGAACCAGTCGAACATTGGTGCAGTGACCAAGGCGATTGTCCAGGTGCTGTAAGCGAGCACACGTTATACGAAGGGGGAAGCCAATGGCTTCCCCTTTTTATTGGCGAACACACTAGACTGAATACCGACTGCCCCCTTGCTGTGAGAGCTTTATGAGAAACGACGACCTGGACCTGCGCGCCGACCGTGACGAATTGCACGACTATGCCCCACGCGCACCGCAAGCCAAGCGGCAGAAGAGCTTGGTGCTGCAGGTAGCGCTGGGAGTATTCCTCGGAGGGTTGGCGTTATGGCTGGTACAACTGGGCGCGACGGCAATCATGGCCAAACTGGCCATGGGCACTCTGCAATTTGGCGGCTGATGTAAGACACCTGTGGGAGCTGGCTTGCCTGCTCCCACATTTGATCTAGGATGCTGGCAGATTGCGTTCTTGCAGTAGTTTTACGAAGCTGTTCAAGCTCTGCGACACCGTGCCCCGCCGCCAGATCAGCCAGGTATTCAAGGTACGGAACGTGTCGGGCAGCGGCCACACGCTCACCGCCGCACACCCCGGCATACTCTCCAGCATACTGCGCGGCATCAGCGCCAGCCCCGCCCCGGCGCTGACACAGGCCAACATGCCGTGGTACGACTCGATCTCGAAGATCCTGCCCGGCACCGCGTCATCCTGTGAGAACCAACGTTCAAAGTGATGCCGGTACGAGCAGTTCGAACGGAACGTATAGATGTTCTCGCCATTCACATCCTGGCCGCGGGTGATCGGCGCGTGATGCAGCGGCGCAATCACCACCATCTCCTCCTCGAACACTGCCACACCTTCCAGCGTGGAATGCAGCACCGGCCCGTCGACAAAGGCCGCCGTTAGCCGCCCGGACAGCACACCCTCAATCATCGTGCCCGACGGTCCCGTGCTCAGGTCCAGCTCGACTTTGGTGTACTGCTGGTTATAGGCCGCGAGCAAAGCGGGGATACGCACCGCCGCCGTGCTTTCCAGGGAGCCCAAGGCAAAGGCGCCCTGGGGCTCCTCCCCCGCCACCGTGGCGCGGGCTTCCTGCACCAGGTCGAGAATACGCCGCGTATAGCCGAGGAAATTCCACCCCGCCGGGGACAAACGCAAGCGGCTCTTCTCGCGGATAAACAACTCCACGCCCAAGTCCTGCTCCAACTGCTTGATGCGCGTGGTGAGGTTCGACGGCACACGATGAATCAACTGCGCGGCGGCGCTGATGCTGCCTTGCTCGGCAACGGCCTTGAAGATTTCCAGCTGCACCAGATCCAAATCATTCTCCAATCGTGAATGTATCGCTTAATATTATTCAGTTTCCAGAAAAGATACAGCCCCGTACGCTGGCCGTCATTCACTCCTTCAGCCGGACGGTGCCATGAACGCTATATCCCACCAGACCCACGCCCTGTCGATCAACCCCGCCAACGGCGAAACAGTCGGCAGCTACCCCTATGAAAGCGCAGAACAGCTGAACGCCGCCCTCTCCCGCTCGACCGATGCCTTCCGAACCTGGCGCCGCACGCCCGTGAGCCAGCGCGCCGAATACCTGCTGGCCCTGGCTGCAGCCCTGCGTGAGCAAGCCGAAGACATGGCGCAAATGATCACCCTGGAAATGGGCAAACCCATCGCCCAGGCCCGCGCCGAAATCGAAAAATGCGCGCAACTGAGCGAATGGTACGCCGCCCACGGCCCGGCCATGCTCGCCCCGGAGCCCACCCTGGTGGACAACGGCAGCGCCCGGATCGAATACCGCCCACTGGGCCCGATCCTCGCGGTAATGCCGTGGAATTTCCCGGTGTGGCAAGTGCTGCGTGGTGCAGTGCCGACCCTGCTCGCCGGCAACACCTACGTGCTCAAACATGCGCCCAACGTGATGGGCAGCGCCTACCTGATCCAGCAAGCATTGCGCAAAGCCGGTTTTGCCGAAGGCGTGTTTGAAGTGATCAACGTGACCCAGGATGGCGTGTCCACCGCCATCGCCGACCCGCGCATCGCCGCCGTGACCCTCACCGGCAGCGTGCGCGCCGGCATCGCCATCGGCTCGCAGGCCGGGGCCGCGTTGAAGAAATGCGTGCTGGAACTGGGTGGCTCCGACCCGTTTATCGTGCTCAACGACGCCGACCTCGACGCCGCCGTACAAGCCGCCGTCATCGGCCGCTTCCAGAACAGCGGTCAGGTCTGCGCCGCCGCCAAGCGCTTGATCATCGAAGCGGGCGTGGTTGAAGCCTTCACCGCCAAATTCCTTGAAGCCAGCCGCGCCCTGGTGATGGGCGAGCCCACCGCGGACGCCACCTATATCGGCCCCATGGCGCGCTTTGATCTGCGTGACGAACTGCACGGCCAGGTGCAGGCGACCCTGGAAGAAGGCGCCACGCTGCTGCTGGGCGGCCATAAAGTCGCGGGCGCGGGCAATTACTACGAACCGACAGTATTGGCCGACGTCACCGACCAAATGACCTCGTTCAAACAGGAACTGTTTGGCCCCGTGGCCTCGATCATCACTGCCCGCGACGCCGAGCACGCTGTGGCGCTGGCCAATGACAGCGAGTTTGGCCTGACCGCGAGCATCTTCACGGCCGACTCGGCAAAGGCACAGGCGATTGCCGACCAGCTCGAAACCGGCGGGATCTTCGTCAACGCGTTCAGCGTGTCGGACCCGCGGGTGGCATTTGGCGGCGTGAAGAAAAGCGGGTTCGGCCGCGAGCTGTCGCACTTCGGCGTACGCGAGTTCTGCAATGCGCAGACGGTGTGGCTGGATCGTAAGTAGCCTGCCAGCATTGGCGCTTCAACAATTAATATGCCGTCGCACGCACTGCACCAACCCGTCCAGTGCCGGGGGATTCACCGGCGCGAGTACACAGACTGTGTGCTCGCGCTCGCCCTCCGCTACTGTCAGAGTGTAATGCACTCGACCTGGGTTACCAGGCTCGGGATCGGTGCTTTGCGGCAACTTGAAAAACTCGGATGCTTCAATCAGTTGCCGCAACTCCTGCTGGTCGGGCTCGGGCAACGTATCCAACTCCACCGTACGCGGCTTGGCCAACCCCGGAAAAAACGCTGGTCCGCCGCTTTCCTTGATTGAAATTCGCATGGCTGTTCCTCGCCGCACAGGCGGCTTCGTCAAACGTTTATGCCCACTGCTTTCCAGCCTTCCTTGACTGCCTTGTGCTCAGCTTTGTTCACACCATAAAGCTGACCGGCAATATCGTGGGTAATGCGCGCAAAACGCAAAAACCCGGAATTGGGCCGCAGCCGCGAATCGCGCAGTGCGTCATACCAGATACGCCCGGCACGCTCCCAGGCGAACCCGCCAATCCGGGTGGCCACCTGATAGAACGCATGGTTGGGAATGCCGGAATTGATATGCACCCCGCCATTGTCCTCGTAAGTTTGCACAAAATCATCCATGTGCCCAGGCTGTGGGTCTTTGCCCAGCAGCTTGTCATCAAACGCAGTGCCTGGCGCCTTCATCGAGCGCAGCGCCGTGCCCTTGATCTTTTTGGTAAACAGCCCCTTGCCGATCAACCAGTCGGCGTCCTCGGCCGTTTGCTTCAGCGCGTACTGCTTGATCAACGAGCCAAACACATCCGACAACGACTCGTTCAGCGCACCGGACTGGTTGAAGTACATCAGCTTGGCCTCATCCTCGGTCACGCCATGGGCCAACTCATGTCCAATAACGTCGAGTGCCACGGTGAAGCGGTTGAACAACTGCTGGTCGCCATCGCCGAACACCATCTGGGTCGAGTTCCAGAAGGCATTGTTGTAGTCCTGGCCGAAGTGCACCGTGGCGTCCAGCGCCATACCTGCATCGTCGATGGAGTTGCGGTCGAAGACCTGGTCAAAAAAATCGAAGGTGGCGCCCAGGCCGTCATAGGCTTCGTCTACTGCGGCATCGCCACTGGCGGGCTGCCCTTCACCGCGAATCAGCTTGCCGGGCAGGCTGTCGGTGTTTTCGGCGCTGTAGATCGAGCGTTGCTTCTCGGCGCCCATGGCCAGTGCCATGCGGGCCGGGCCTTTGGCGGGTACCGCGACCATGCGCAATGAGCGGAACGTGCTGTCCTTGGCACGCGTGCGTAATGCGACTTCCCGTTGGGCTTTGTCGCCGTGGCGGGCGATCTGGTCGAGCATGTACGGCGGGATCAGGCAAAAAATCGGGTTGCGCGGTTGGCGAACACACATGAGCTGGCTCCTTTTTGGCGTGTGATGAACGTCCGGGTAACGGTTTTCAGGATAGTCCTGAGTTAGCCACCTGGGCCAAATTGTCATGGTTTTGTGTTTCAGTGGTGTTTATCCCAGGCCCATAAGGAACATGCCCATGCCCGCCCGCGCAGCCAACATCGACCTTTCCCACCGCCCAAGGCTTGCCGACCTGCGCCCATTGGTCGCGGCCAGCCCCACCCTGCTGGAAGCCAGAGCCGCGACGCCGCGCGTCACCGCGGCCAAGGACCTCAAAAACCGCGCTGGCTATGCCGACGACTTCCTCAGCGACTTCGTGGTGCCATGGCCCACGGTTGACCAGCCACTGGCGGGCGATGTGCAACCCAAGCGCCTGGACTACACGCACTTCTCCATCACCATGTCGCGCGCTCGACGACTGGCGCTGTACGTGGGGGTGAATATCGATGGCGCCAAGCATGTGGACATCACGCGCAGCAACGACACCTGGGCCTACGATGGTCGCCTGCCCCTGGAGGCGCAGGTAGGTGAAGACCTTTATGCCGGCAATGGCCTGGACCGCGGCCATCTGGTGCGGCGCCAGGACCCCAACTGGGGCGACGAGGCCAACACCGCCAACGTCGACACCTTTCACTTCACCAACTGCTCACCTCAAATGAGCGGCTTCAACCAGAAGACCTGGCTGGAACTCGAAGACTACATCCTCGACAACACCCAGCGCTGGAAAGCCCGGGCCACGGTGTTTACCGGGCCAGTGTTCGCCGATGACGACCGACTGTACCGTGGCGTGAAAATCCCCAAGGCGTTCTGGAAAGTAGTGGCCTACCTCAGCGACGAGGGCAAGCCGTCCGCCAGCGCCTACATGATTGACCAGAGCCGCGAACTGGGCCAACTCGACCTGGTATTCGGCCCGCTTCGAACCTACCAGCGCAGTGTGATTGCAATCGAACAACTGACCGGCATCCGCTTCGCCAACCTGGCCGACTACGACGGCTTCAGCAACGAAGAGCGCGCCACAGGCACCCGGATCGAAGCGCTGATACGCGGGCCGCAAGATATTCGACTCTGATTCGCGCCTACAGGGTGTGATCGCTTACCATACGGCCGCCGGTTCCCGTATGGGACTAACAGGGAATTCGAAACGCCGCACGCGACGTGAACCGAAACTGCCCCCGCAACTGTAGATGCCGAGCCTGCCCTTGAATGCCACTGGACCACGTCCGGGAAGGCGGGGCATGGCGACGACGCATCAGTCAGGAGACCTGCCGGCCCAGCTAATTAACCAACCGGCGGGGTGTCCGGGAAGGACATCCTGGCCCTGCGCATCAGCAGCCTCCATGGGCGTATTTCCGAGCCGTACCTCCCCTGCTGCACCTACGGTTCACAAGGAGATCGCCTCATGCTGCCACGCGTTACCGCCCTGATCGCAGGCTTGGGTATGTGTGCCCTGGCGCAAGCCGCGCCCACTCAGTACCCGCTGACCCTGCACAACTGCGGCAGCACCCTGACCTTCCAGCACGCCCCCGCCCGCAGCGTCACCATCGGCCAGGCCGCCACCGAGATGCTGTATGCCCTGGGCGTGGGCGACAAGGTGGTCGGCACTTCGCTGTGGTTCAACAACGTGGCAGCGCAGTACAAGGCCCAGGACGACCGCATCGAGCGCCTGGCCAACAACGAGCCCAGCTTCGAAGCCGTACTCGCCAAGCGCCCGCAACTGGTGGCCGCCGAGCTGGAATGGGTGGTGGGCCCCCAAGGCGTGGTCGGTACCCGTGAGCAGTTTCATGAACTGAAAATCCCCACCTACCTGTTGCCGTCCGATTGCGAAGGCAAGGACAACCTGGTCGGCGCCGACGGCACGCGATTGGAGCCCTTTCGCATCGAGACGATCTACCAGAGCCTCCAGCAACTGGCACAGATTTTCGACGTGCAGGATCGCGGCCAACAACTGACCGACGAACTCAAGGCGCGCCTGGCCAAATCCGTCGCCACAGCCAAGGGCAAGGGCTTGCAGCAAGCCAGCGCACTGGTGTGGTTCTCCAGCGCCGAAATGGCCAGCGACCCTTACGTAGCCGGCCACAAAGGCGTGCCGCAATTCATGCTGCAAACCCTTGGCCTGCGTAACGTGGTGCAGTCCGATGAAGAATGGCCTGCCGTCGGCTGGGAAACCATCGCCAAGGCCAATCCCACCTTCCTGGTGATCGCACGCATGGATCGCCGTCGCTACCCGGCCGACGACCATGAAAAGAAACTCGCCTTCCTGCGCAGCGACCCCGTGACCCGCAACATGGACGCGGTGAAGAACAACCGCATCATCATCCTCGACGCCCTGGCCTTGCAGGCGAGCCTGCGCACCTTCGAGGGCCTTGAACAACTGGCCGCCGCCATCGACGGCTACCACCTGGGCCAATGATGCGCACCCTACTCGCCCTGGCGCTGCTGTTGCTCGCCCTGCTCGCTGGCGTCGCCATCGGTGAAACCGCCATCGAACCACAGGTGGTGCTGCAGGTGCTCGCCAATAAACTCTGGAGCGCCGGCTACGTACTGGACCCCATCGACGAAGGCGTGGTGTGGAACTACCGCCTCACCCGTGCATTGGTGGCCGCAGCTTGCGGCGCAGGGTTGGCGACGTGCGGCGTGATCCTGCAATCGCTGCTGCGTAACCCGCTGGCCGACCCGTACCTGCTGGGCATCAGCGCCGGCGCGTCAACCGGCGCGGTGCTCGTTGCCTTGATCGGCGTGGGCGGTGGCCTGGTGTCGTTATCGGCGGGCGCGTTTGTGGGGGCGATGGCGGCCTTTGCGCTGGTGACTCTGCTCGCACGAGCCAGCGGATCGTCCAGCGGTACCGGACAGATCATCCTCGCGGGCATCGCCGGTTCACAGTTGTTCAATGCCCTGACCGCGTTCCTGATCACCAAGTCGGCCAGCTCCGAACAAGCCCGCGGCATTATGTTCTGGCTGCTGGGCAACCTCAGCGGCGTGCGCTGGCCGTCGGTGTGGTTGGCGGTGCCGGTGGCGGTCGTGGGGCTCGCGGTGTGCCTGTGGCACCGGCGTGCACTGGATGCGTTTACCTTCGGCAGCGACTCGGCAGCCTCCCTCGGCATCCCGGTGCGCCGCGTGCAATTTGTGCTGGTGGCCTGCGCCGCGTTGGTGACGGCGGTGATGGTATCCATCGTCGGCTCCATCGGGTTTGTCGGCCTGGTGATTCCCCATGCGGTGCGCCTGTTGCTTGGCACCGGGCATTCGCGTTTGCTGCCGGCCAGTGCCTTGGGTGGCGCGCTGTTTTTGATCGCTGCGGACGTGCTGTCGCGCACCTTGATCAAGGGCCAGGTGATTCCGGTGGGTGTGGTCACCGCATTGGTGGGCGCGCCGGTGTTTGCGCTGATCCTGATTGGCCGGAGGAACGCAAGATGAGCGTACTCAACTGCCGCGGCCTGGGCTTCAAAGTGCGTGACGCGCAGTTGCTGCGTGACATTGACCTGGACGTGCAGTTGGGTGAAACCCTCGGTATCGTCGGGCCCAATGGTTCAGGCAAATCCACCCTGCTCAAATTGCTGGCTGGATTACGTGCGCCGGCCAGTGGCGAAGTTCGCCTGGATGGCAAGCGGCTCGGTGAGTTGTCGCGCCGCACCATCGCGCAGCAATTGGCGGTTGTGGAGCAACAGGCCGACACCGACGACGCCATCCGCGTGTTCGACGCCGTGGCCCTGGGCCGCACACCGTGGCTGTCGGCATTGAGCCCGTGGTCGCGTGAAGACGATGCCATCGTGCACCAGGCCCTGCATGACGTAGACGCCACCCACCTGAGCCAACGCGCCTGGCGCAGCCTCTCGGGTGGCGAACGCCAGCGCGTGCACATCGCCCGCGCCCTGGCGCAACGTCCGCAGATTTTGTTGCTGGATGAGCCGACCAATCACCTGGATATCCAGCATCAACTGGCAATCCTCAAAGGCGTGCAAGGCTTGCCTGTGACCACCTTGATTGCGCTGCATGATCTGAACCAGGCGTTGACCTGTGATCGCCTGGCCGTGCTGGATCGCGGGCAACTGGTGGCGCTGGGCACGCCGCTGCAAGTGCTGACACCGCAGCGCTTGCAAGAGACGTTCGGGGTACAGGGGCATTACCTGACGGACCCGTTCGACGGCGCGCAAATCCTGCGCCTGCGCTCCAACTGAATCCGTACGTTGGGGCAGCTTGCTCTGGTGACAGTCTGACTGCCAACTGTGATCCAAATGTGGGAGGGGGCTTGCCCCAGGTATCTACACAACTTCGGTACGACGCTAAACCTGTGGCGAGGGAGCTTGCTCCCGCTACGGCCTGGCAGCCGACGCTGATCTAACTGACGCGCCGCGATCCAACTGTGGGAGCTGGCTTGCCTGCGAAGACGGCTTGACAGTCAACACAGTTGGACCGTGTACATATCCATTCCTGCGGTAACGGCCACTTAGGGTTCCGCCCTGACGGCGGCTCACTTTGCAAAAGCCGGGATGCCGGCCCAGGCCAAAGTAAGCAAAACGCTCTTGCCCCACCACTCGGCACCTCGCCCAGGCTCGGTGTGCCCGTAATCCGCCAGTGATTTGGGGGATCGCCGCTATCGGGGGCAAGTCCCCTCCCACACTTCATCTACAGAAGTCGGTGCATATGGGTGGTCTGCCAGATCGGGTCGGCCTCGACATCCACCACGTCGAACCCCTGCCGCTGCCAGAAATCAATCGCGCCGGGCAGAAACGGATGGGTATGCAAGTACATCATCTCCACCCCATCCGCTCGCGCCAGCGCCTCCAGCGAGCGGTATAAACGGCCCGCCAGGCCCAAGCGTCGCGCTGCCGGGAGCACATACAGGCGCACCACTTCCACCGTCTTGCGGCCCTGGTAGTTCAACTGTGGAAAGCGGCCGTCGTAAGGCCGATAAGCCACCGCGGCAACGATCCAGCCTCCGGCACGGGCAATCAAAAACCGCCCGCCGCCCTCAAGGTAGATGGCTTCAAACTGCGCCAGATCGTGGGGGACACCGGTGGCACTGAGCATGGGAAACAGTTCATCACGCGCCTGCAAAGCGAAGCTCAGCACCTGGGGAATGTCAGCGGCCTGCACCGCCTCGATACTAACGCTCATCGCCAAGGATCCGGGCCGTTATCCACTGGCGAGCGTAAGCCAGCACGCGATCGGCCATCGCCACCGGAAAGTGAATAAAACCATGGGCCGCTTCCGGCAGCAAATGAGCCTCCACCGTTGGCCATTGCTCGGCAATCAGCAGGGTGTCATCCTTGAGCGGGTCCAGTTCGCCCACAAACATCAACGCGGGTGGCAGCCCCTCAAAGTCTCCATACAAGGGCGACAACGGTGGCTGTCGGCGCGTCTCGTCGCTGATCCCCGGCGTCAGCAGGCGCAGCGCCTGAACCATGCCCGGCCCGTCCAGCAACAAGGTGTCCGGCCCGGCCGTGCGCACAGTGGGGGTGCCGGTCAAATCGTAGACGCCGTAATACAACACCGCGCCGCTTACCCGCTGGAGCAACTCGGGCCATTGCTTGAGCGCCAACAAGGTGGCCGCCGCCAAGTGCCCGCCGGCCGACTCGCCAACGAAAAACACCGGCAAGCCGGCAAACTCCGGGCAGTCCGCCAAAAGCCAGCGCGCAGCCGTCAGGCAATCGTCCAGCAACCCTTCGATCGGCGTATCTACCGCCAGCCGGTAATCCACCGACACCACCGCCACATCGCACGCGTTGACCATGCCGAGGTTAAGGTCGTCATTCATTTGCGCATTGCCGATCACCCAGCCCCCGCCGTGAATGTCCAGCACCACGCCTCTGGGCGGGCCAGCGGGGCGCAGGATGCGCAAGGGGATCGCCCCGAGCATTTTGCGTTCCGCCATGGGCGCCTTCTTGAAGGTCTGGCTGGCGCGCAGCAGCGCCTGGATCATGCGCGGCGTGACGCGGTTGCGGACCTTGAAGCGCGGCATCCACGCCAGTTTGCGATTGAAGCGGCGCATCTGGGCCAGTTCGGGCTCGCTGGCGGGCCAATGCTGGTAAGCCATCAGCGATTATTACGCAGGATCGAGAAGTTCAACGCCGCGGCCACGCACAGCCACGCCAGATACGGGAACAGGATCAGGCCGGTGATCAAATCCAGGCGCACGGCCAGCACCACCATCGCTGCCACGGTGAGCCACAAGAGCACGATAATCACCATCCCGGCGAACAAGCGATGGGCACCAAAGAACACCGGCGTCCACAGGGTATTCAACGCAATCTGCGCCGCCCACAGGGCCAACACCATTTCGCTGCCGGGGATCAGGGTCAAGCGGTAACCGGCCCAGGCCAGCAGCAGGTAGATGATCGTCCATGCCACCGGGAACAGCCAATTGGGCGGGGTGAAGCTGGGCTTGACCAGGGATTCGTACCAGGCGCCGGGTTTGAAGATCACGCCAGTACTGGCAGCGGCGGCGCAGGCAAGCAGGAAGATGAAAAAGGTCATGGTCGCTCCTTGAGGTCCAGTGGATGGAAAACAGTACACTGCTTTTAAGTGACTCGAACAACCGCGGATAAATTCAATGGGGGCGGCAAAATACCCGCGCTTTTGCGCGTCATGAAAATTGGTTATGGTCGGCAACATCCAGCCCCCTTGCCCGAGACATCCCCTTGCCCCAGCTTGCCGATCACCGCAGCAGCCCCTGGTCAGTGTTCCTGATTTTCCTGCGCCTGGGCCTTACCTCCTTCGGCGGGCCGATTGCACACCTGGGTTATTTTCGCCAAGAGTTCGTCACCCGCCGCCGCTGGCTCAGCGAGCGCAGCTATGCCGAACTGGTCGCCCTGTGCCAGTTCCTCCCAGGCCCGGCCAGCAGCCAGGTCGGTATCGCGTTGGGCCTGTCCCGCGCGGGTTACCGGGGCGCGGCGGCAGCCTGGGCCGGGTTCACCTTGCCGTCGGCCATCGCCCTGATCCTGTTTGCCCTGGGGCTGGCCCACTACGGCGGCGCCCTGCCCCCTGGCGCGCTGCACGGCCTCAAGGTCGTCGCCGTAGCCGTGGTGGCCCAGGCCGTGTGGGGCATGGCGCGCAACCTGTGCCGAGGCGTGTTACGGGTGGCGTTGATGTTGACCGCTGCGTGCGTGGTGCTGTTGGAGCCCTCCGCCTGGGCTCAGGTCGGGGTCATGGTGGCTGCAGGCGTGGCTGGCCTGCTGTTGTTCAAGCCCGAGAGCAGTGCCGAGCCCGACGCCCTGCCCATCGCCATCAGCCGCCGCGCCGGAGCCCTGTGGTTGATGCTGTTTTTGTTGTTGCTGGTGGGCTTGCCGATCCTCGCCGCATGGGCGCTCAACCCCACGCTGGCGCTGGTGGACGCCTTCTACCGCACCGGTGCGCTGGTATTCGGCGGCGGCCACGTAGTGTTGCCGCTACTGCAAGCCGAAGTGGTGCCCAGCCAATGGGTCAACAACGATGTGTTCCTCGCCGGCTACGGCGCCACCCAAGCTGTGCCCGGCCCGCTGTTCACCTTCGCCGCCTTCCTCGGCGCCTCCATGACCCACGCCCCGAGCGGCTGGCTTGGCGGGGTGATCGCACTGCTGGCGATCTTCGCCCCGTCGTTTCTGCTGATCTTCGGCGCCTTACCCTTCTGGGCCAACCTGCGCAGCAGCCCGCGTACCCAGGCCGCGCTCGCCGGGGTGAACGCAGCAGTGGTTGGCCTGTTGTTGGCGGCGCTGTACCAGCCGGTGTGGACCAGCGCGATTTTCAACGGCTATGACGTGGCGTTGGCGTTGCTCGCACTGGTCGCGTTGATGGTGTGGAAACTGCCGCCATGGCTGGTAGTGATAAGTTGCGGCCTACTCGGCACGTTACTGTAGGAGCGAGCTTGCTCGCGAAAAACTCACGGGCGCCGCGTTTAATCTGAAGGCACGCGTTATCGTTAACGATTTTCGCGAGCAAGCTCGCTCCTACAGCATTGGGGCTCAGCCCGGCTCGACAATCTTGAGCCACGGCCAACGCGCCTGATAACTCCGGGCCTTGTGCAAAAACAGCTCGGGCTCCGCGTGCAGCGGATTGATGCGCAGCACGCCCTGCTCCACATCTTCCAATCCATAAGGCGCATACACCTCGCCCGAGGCAATATCCAGCGCAATGCACGTACCCGCCACCAGGTAACGGTCAACCCCCTGCCGGGCCGAATGCAACTGCGGGTAGGGCCGGCCAAACCGCTGACCATACCAAAGGTGCACCCGCGCCTGATTCCTGACCTCCACATTCACCCCCAGGTCTTGGAATAGCACCTGCGCCGCACGAATTACCGCGTCTTCCGCCTCGTAGGACAGGTCCTCGTCAAAGTAAAAAACGTCGTAATCCTTCACGCCCTGAGCCGCCGGCAGATTCGCCTGATGGTTCCACACCGCCTGGAACAAACAGCCCGCCGTGAGCATGCACTGCTGCACACCAAGATCCGGCAGGCGCGCGGTGATGTGCGCATTGATAGGGTTGGCCATGGCCAATTCGAGCAGGGTGTCGACCGTCAATGTCATGTTCAGTCCTCCATAATCTGGCGCAACAATACCACCCCAACATGTCACTTCTGTAGGCGCGGGCTTTTAACACCGAAACGAATCAGAAGTTTGACGAAATCACCTCGCGCCCTGCGTACAACTCGGCGCGAAGCCGAACAAATGAAACCAACATGAAGAATGCCCCCGCTTGCTTGTAAAGCAACTTTACGCAGCACTACCCTTACACGCCTTACCTCAGCTGCCCCCGCTGAAATTGATCAGGACGCCGGCTAAATGGAGTTCGCCCCTTGCACGCCCCACTGCTCACTCTTAAAGGTGCGTATCGCGATACCTGCAACGCCTTCTCGCGCCTGAAGTAAGAAGGCCCAGAGCGCTGCATAAATGTGTCTAACTTTAACGCCGAGCATCTAAACCCACACCGTTGATGACACCGGCGTAGTGCCGTCATGGTTTTCGGCGCAGATAGAGCGTAAAGGTCAATTCAAGGAGAATGACAGTGAAGTGGATGGATGATGTGCTGGACACGATCGACAATGCCCGAACCGAAGCTGAATTGTTGGCTCGGATCGTCAGCACGGCAAAACACCTGGGGTTCGACTATTGCGCCTATGGAATCCGAATCCCTATCCCCGTCACCCGCCCTAAAATCGTGATGAGCAATAATTTTTTGCCTTCATGGCGACAACGCTACGCCCACTGCAAATACATCGCCGTGGACCCGACGGTACAGCACTGCACGAAATCGACGATACCGATTGTCTGGGACGAGCAAATGACCCGGCAAAACCCGCAGATGTGGGAAGAAGCCCGCGGCGCCGGGCTGGCCCATGGTTGGGCGCAATCCTGCCTGGACGGCCGCGGCAGCGGCGGCATGCTGACACTGGCGCGCTCCAATGACCCTATTACGGCCCAAGAGCTTGCTGCCAATCAAAAATACATGCGGTTTTTGGTGCATGTCGCTCATCAGGGGTTCTTGCGCGTGCTGACGCCGCACTGGCAGTTACCGCAGGAAAAAACCCTGTCGCAGCGTGAATGTGAAGTGCTCAAGTGGGCAGCCGATGGCAAGACCGCCCACGAGATCGGTTTGATCCTCTCGCTATCGCGGGAAACCATCAAATTCCACCTGCGCAATGCAGGCTCGAAACTGGGCGTGCATAACTGCACCGCTACCGTCGTGCGCGCCACTTCACTGGGTTTGCTCGTCTGACACACACCTGATTGGCGCCCCCCTGATGCGTTAATGTCGCTCAGTGTGAACAACAACAATAATACGCGCCCCCTTACGACACACCTGCCCAAAAGAGCAGTACCTAAGTGCTCGATTATTCTGCCGAATGGCCCCTCGATTTTTTGCCGAGGGTTCCTCATGTATATAACCACGGGTACGCGCCTGACATTACCGACCGAGCTGTGGCAGGCCCTGTTGCTGTATCGCTATCGCGTATTTGTCGAAAAACTTGGGTGGCATCTGGACTGTGCGGTCGGTGAGGAACTGGACCAATTTGACCGCGACGACACGGTGTACGTGATCGCCCGTCAAGGCCCACACATCGTCGGTGTGGCGCGGCTGCTGCCCACGCACAAGCCCTATCTGCTCAAGGAAGTGTTCCCCCAGGTGCTGGGTGGCCGGGCACTTCCTCATTCTGCGCACATCTGGGAAATCTCCCGGTTTGCCGCCGTCGACCTGCAACAACAGACCTTCACGGGCCACTCCCTGTCATCGCCCAACGCCGTGGCGCTGCTGCACGAAGTGCTCAAGGTCGCCGCTTGCCACAAGGTTCGCCAATTGATCACGGTATCGCCGCCGGGAATTACCCGCTTGTTGCGCAACGCGGGGTTCGACGCTCATTGCGAGGGCAAGCTGACCGTGATCGACGGGCACAAGATCATGGCCAACTGGATCAGTGTGCCGCCCTGCCTGGCTGATCGAGAAGTGGCCTGAAGCAGCGCAAATGGCCTGCCGCTGCGGGCAAGTCGGCCGAGCCGACTCCCCAAAAGGTTAGGTTACAACCTCAGGCGCCTGCTCTTAAATAACGCTGCATCGGCATTCCAACCGACTATAAATGGGACACACGATCTACATGAAAAAAGTCATTGTCATTTCTGGCCATCCTGATCTTTCGGTTTCCCGCGTCAATACCGCGATCATGGGCAAGATCAGCCAGCGTGGCGTCAAGGTCCATAGCCTGGCCAGCGCGGTGACGCCCACCGGGTTCGATATGGGTGCAGAGCAGGCATTGCTCAATGCCCATGACCGCATCGTGTTGCTGTTTCCGTTGTACTGGTATTCCTGCCCGGCAATCATGAAACAGTGGATCGATGAAGTCTTCACCCCCGGCTATGCCTACGCACGCGGCGGCGACAAGCTCAAAGACAAGGAATTCATGATCATCACCACAGTGGGTGCGCCCTCCACCGGCTACCGCGCCGGCGGGTTCAACCGTTACACCCTGGATGAATTGCTCAGGCCTTTGCAGCAGACGGTGGCGTACGTCAAAGGCATCTACCTGCCTGTAGTCGGGATTTACGAATCGGTGTTCATCGATGACGAATCAATCGACGTCACCGCTCGGAATGTCGCCGCACAAGTGATTGAGGACCAGGCCAGCGCCGACCAACTCTACGAGAACATGCTGTTGCAGGCCGAGCAGGCACAAATCGCGCTGCTGCAATAAGGTGCCCTCACCCATGAAGACGTCAAATAACCAGATCCCACCGTGCGTCAGCCTGGTGGCCGCGCGCAACGAGCTGGGTTTTCTGCACTCTGCCAGCGCACTCATCGACACCCAAGCCACGCCATTGGAACTGTACTGCCAGATGACTGCCGCGACGCCCGCCTGGCTCAAAGGCGCGTTCAGGTTGCGCGACAGCATCTCACAGCACTTTCACGTCGAGCGGATCGGCGGGTTCTCGGGTGTCACACCCCAGTGCGCCCCGGTGGTCGGCGAAAAGCTCGACTTCTTCACCATCGAAGCCATCAGCGCACAGAAGCTGGTACTGACCTCACGCGATACCCACCTGGCGGTCATGGTCTCGATCGATACCACACGCACGCAACCGCGTTGCCTGCATATCACCACCTCCGTCAAGACCTTCAACACGTTCGGCCGCCTGTACATGCTGCCGGTGGCGCCGGTACATGGGCTCATCATCAAGCGTTTGCTGTCCCGTCTCCCCCTACATTCCCCAACTCGCTCACTTGGAGATCGCAACTCATGAACAGCGCAGACTCAATTGACCCTCATCTGTTGCACAAAGACACACCCAGGGATGTATTGATCGGACGACCCAGGCTGATTCTGCCCAGCTTTCTCAGTGCTTCGATCGGTGCCGACATACTGGCTGCTGGCAACCCCCAGGATCAGGACCTGTTCAAACAGCTGTACCGTGCCCAAGACGGCCGGTATGTGCTGCGCCATCTGCCCCTGACCCTCAGTGCGGAACAGGCCGGCACACTCTCCACCTTCGAGATCCGCCTGGCTGACTTCTATACCGAGTGCGACGACCGCTTCATCCTCACGGCTGAATTCATCCCCCACCAGGCCCAACGCTACCTGGCCCAGCATTTTCAGGGCGATGATGCCCACATACCGCCCGACCAGGTAATACGCATGATCGAATGCCTTGAGTCGCTCGCGCAGTGGGACAAGGCCAGGCAGGGCTCTTACCTGTTGATCAACGACACCAAGAATTACTACTTCTACAACAAGCAGCACGAACATGTACCGGGCCTGATGTTGATCGAAGTGGCCAGGCAAGCCATGTACCACTACGTCTACAACTACTTGGGCCATCAGCGCGGTGCGGTTTCCATTTCCATCGAAGACTTGCGCATTTCCTTCAACGCCTACACCGAATCGGCTTACGAGGTCGAAGTCGTGGTGCAACAGACCCACGGCCTGAAGCGATCGCAACCCAAGTCCATCGACAAGTGCGCGAACTTCTATCAGAACGGCCGGCTGGTATCGCGTCTCTGGCTGCAAGGCGCAGTGATCAAGTTACCGCTGTTCAAACGCATGCGTTCGTTGAACTACCCTCAGGATCACTGGTTCACCCCTTCCGATCGCTTGCCCAAGAACATCCTCGTGCATCACGCCGACAGTGCGCTGCAAGCCAGGCTGAGCCTGCTCTCGGTACTGGGCGTGCTGGTGACTCACCAGGCCGAAGGCATCAATTGGAGCACGGTCACGACCGTATCGCTGTATATCGAAGGGGGCGGCTTCCTCAGCCTGCCCGTTGCTTCGACTTGCTCCACCGGCGAACCCGACCAGCGCGTGCTGGTGTTCGACAAACTGTCCAAGAGCCAGGCCAGCGAACTGCGTGAAACGATCAAGTGCCACTGCTTCTTTGCCGGGCAGATGCAATGGAACGCTGGCTCTTCACCTGACCCTCTGGCCCCCGAGCAAATCGTGGCATGAGGATCCTGCGCCCATGAGCTATGAGTTATCACAACGCCCACTGATGATCGGTCAGGGCGTTTCGCTGAAAAACCGCGTGTACTTCGCGCCGATGGGCATCGACCTGGCCACCTCGGACGGTTCGCTGTCCGAGGAAATGCTCAGTTTCTATCAACATGTGATCGACGGTGGCTGCGCCATGGTGGTGCTGGGCAACTCCTCCATAGCGCCCTCCACGCGTCTGCATGCGCGAGGCCTGTGCCTGCATAGCAATGCCAACGTGGAAAAGCTCGCGCCGCTGGTGGAGTACGGTCGCCAGCGGGACTGTCCAGTGGTGGTGCAACTTCAGCATTACGGCGCCCAAGGTGGCACACAGATCAGCGGCCAACCGCTGCTTTGCCCGAGCCGCAGTGCGTTATCCGGCAGCCGCGGCGCCGAGGCATTGGAGATGAGTGTCGAGGACATCGACGCCGTTTGCGATCAGTTTGCTCAAGCGGCTCTGCGAGCCAGACAGGCCGGCGCCAGGATGGTCCAGCTTCAGGCCTCCAATGGCTACCTGCTGAGCAGTTTTCTATCGCCCTGGACCAACCATCGCCATGACGCTTACGGCGGCAGCCCGCTCAAGCGAGCGCGGTTTCTGTTGGAAGTCATCGACCGCATTCACAGGGTTACCGCAGGAGAGCTGGAGGTTTCCGTGCGCTTGGGCATTGATGATTGCGTAGGCGCCAACGGGCAGCAACCGGAACTGCTCCAGGATGTGGTGGCTGCCCTGGAAAACGCCGGGACCTCGGCAATCATGTGCTCGATCACCATCAAGGAAACCTTCCGCTACATGCTGTCTGCCCATCCGACGATTCAGCAACAGTTCGTCGAAGGGGTACGCCTGATCAAGTCATTCACCTCGCTGCCGGTCGGCTATGCCGGTTTCATTGGCTCCCTGCTGGAAGCAGAAAATCAACTGCGGCTGGGTCACTGTGACCTGATCGGTATGAGCCGAGCCCTTTTTGCCGATAACGACCTGATCAACAAATCGCTCGCCGGCCATGAAGACAAGGTTCAGCAATGCCGGTTTGACGGTAACTGCTTTCGGGACAAGAGCAACCCGCAACTCGACCGGGTGTATTGCTGCGTGAATGAGCACTACAAGCGTCCCGCTCACATCCACTACGGAAATCAATAACATGGAATTTCAAGACAAAAACATCGTCATTACCGGCGGTGCCAGCGGCATCGGCCTGGCGGTGGCAAAACAACTGGCCAAAGCGGGCGCACGCCTGTTCCTGATGAGCAGGAACCAGCAAAAGGCCGACGCCGCGCTAGAGATACTGGGGGCTTCGGCGCAGTTCATCTTTTGCGATGTGGCGTCGCACACGTCCGTAGCCGAGGCATTCGCGACGGTGGCTGGCGAGGTGGATCAGTTGCACTTTGCAATCAACAACGCAGGCATTACCGCCCCCTACGCGCCGATCGCGACCAGCGCACCGCAGGATTGGGACAGGGTCATCCACACCAACCTGAACGGCCCCTTTTACTGCCTGCAAAAAGAACTGGAACTGATCAGCCGGTACCCCGATGGGGCGATCGTCAATGTGTCTTCGTGCGCGGGCGTGATGCCTATGGCCAATCAGGCCGCCTACGTCGCCAGCAAGACCGCGCTCAATGCCTTGACGCAGGTCGCCGCGATGGAGAATGCCTGCGACAGCGAATCCGGTTTTGCCGTACGCGTCAACGCCGTAGCGCCCGGGCCGACACTGGGCGGTATGAACTCTGCGGAACGGCTGGCGGCCCATCCGGAAAACACCCAGCGCAAGCGTGACGTGACCGCCATGAAACGCTTTGCCCATCCAGAGGAAATCGCCGACGCGATCGTGTTTTTGTTGAGCCGCAGATCCAGCTACATCACCGGCTCGGTGCTCAGTGCCGATGGCGGCTATCACATCGGTAAATTCTAGGGGCAATCATGGCTAGCATATTGATCACCGGTGTGAGCACCGGTATCGGCAACGCTCTGGCACGTTATCACTTGGCCAGGGGCGACGAGGTGCTCGCGGTATCACGCAATCCTGCGGCCAATATCCCGTCACAGGAGCGCTTTCACTTCCTCAGGTGCGACTTGACCGATATCGACCGCGCCCCGGCAACCTTGCAGGCGTTGCTGTCGCGCTCCCCTGCCCCGGTAGACACCGTCTACCTGAATGCGGGTCGGTTCGGCAGCCCTCCACAACTGGCCACGCAAACTTCGATGCAGGAGTTCAACAGCGTCCTGGCACTTAACCTGGGCGCGGTGAAAATGGTCCTGGATATCCTGCTGAGTGCGAGGCAGCCTCCCAGCACCGTGGTGTTTTCATCATCGATTTCGGCACTGCGCCAACGTGCCGGGATGCTCTCATATTCGGTCTCCAAGGCGGCGCTGAACGCTCTGGCAAAAATCTATCATTTGGAAAACCCACACACATTCTTTGCCGTGCTGGGGCTCTGCAACGTCCAGACGACGGTGGCGAAGACCATCATGGCGGCGGACGAACGCTTCAGTGACCTTGTCGCACTCCGCCAACGGGCGGCAGTGCCCGGCTACATCGTCGACGCAGAATCCCGCGCTGCGCATATCGTTCAGGTCTTGGCCGAGCGCCATCATCTTGGACTGAAATCGGGTGAGTTCCAGGAAATCCGCGACTTGTTGAACCAGCCACTCCAGGAGGAGACCCGCAATGACCCAATCCACCCATGAAAAAATCGTACGTGTCGGCGCTGCATACGACATTCTCGCGATGGCTCCCTTCGCTTTGCCGATCGTGTCCGTCTGGGCCTATGCACTGATCCAATGGGTTGATTTGCAACTGGGCTTCGACAGCCACTTCTCGGCGCTCGACCCCACCGCCATGTTCCTGCTCAACATCGGCGCCTGGGCATACCTTGTGTGGGGCGTTGTACGTTGGCGAGCCCCTACACGCGAACATGCCCGTCTCAGCGCCCTGCTACGCGTGATCGTAGTGGTAGTGCAGGTAGTAGCCGTCAGCAGTGGCGCTTCACCTTTCCTGCTGGTGCTGGGTGCCGTTCAATTGTTGCTGGCGGTGCTGGAGTTTTCGCATAGATTATTCGAGCGCAGCGGTGCCCCATCCAGCCGAGAAGAGGCACGCGCCTACTAATCCTGCCGGGGGCCAACCTGGCGCTTGATGAAGGCCCCGCCTTCATCTCCTCGACATCGCCCCCGGACCATCCACCCACTGAGCCATCCTGCTTATCCCTACCTTTAGTCGGATTTTTTTGGAGGTTCAAGCGCAACGGCTAGCCTTCAGCCTAGCGTAAGGGATAACGCTGAACTATCGGTCCATGAAGGGCCAGTACGCCTCGTCGTCCCGACGCTTTATCTGCTGAGGAGACGATAATGAAAATAACCTTGAAACGGTTGGCGTGCCTGGGTGCAAGCTTCACCAGCGTGCTCGCCATGGCCGATGCGGCCAGCCCGCCGCCGCTGTCACCTGCGATTCCCTTCGACGTCACCGCCAATGCCCCCTTCACCCTGGACAACCTGCAACACGATTTCGACGTGCTGTCGTGGCAGACCTTCGTCGCGCTGAACTGGCCCGCCAACGCCGACGGCAGCGCCAATACCTCGGCGCAGATCGGCGCGCCGGGGCAGACGGTGTGGGAGTCGTGGAAGGAGAGCTACGAGATTTTCCTGCCCCAAGGCCAGAAGCCTGTCGCCTGGAACCAGAAGGCGCCGCTACCCCCGGCCTGCCAAGGCAAGGGTGACCTGCCCGTGCTGCAGCAGATGGGCAAGGTCGCTGGTGTGCTCGACGAGACCATCCAGCCGTTCAAGACCGGCCCACTGGTGGACCAGAACGGCACTTACACGCGCAACGCGATCATGGTCAACCAGCCGATGTTCGACAACATCGTCAACAATGGTCTGTACAGCAAGGAAGGCCAACAGGCTTTCTTCACCAAGGCCGACAACCGCATCGCCTTCTCCTGCGGCTCGCAGAAAGACAAGCATGTCGGCGCGATCATGGTCAAATCGGCCTGGAAGGTACTCGGCGGCAACGACAACCCGCAGGACTTCCACGCCGTCGACGCGCTGGTCTACACCCCCGGCAACGCCGACCCGAGCAAGGGCGCGGTGATCCCCGAATCGTGCAACGCGCAGAAGGTCGGGCTGGTCGGCCTGCACATCGTGCACAAGACCAAAGATGCGCCGCAGTGGGTGTGGTCAAGCTTCGAGCACGTGCGCAACGTACCGGAAAAGACCACCCCCATGAACGAGCGCAAGGGCCCCTACCTGTTCTACAACGCCCAGGCCAGCGACCGCCCGGTGAACGAGCCGCCCGCGCAGCCGTGGGACCCGTCGAAGAAAGCCACGCCCTCGCAGATCGTGCGGGAAATTCCGCTCACCGCCGCAACCCACCAGCTCAACGCGCAGTGGCAAGGCGCACTCAAGGGTACGGTGTGGGCCAACTACCAACTGATCAGCACCCAATGGCCAACCGCCCCCGCCGATGACTGCCAGGTGCCGTCGCCAACCAACCCGCTGGGCACGCCTGCGCCGAACTTTCTGGCCAACGCCACGCTGGAAACCTACAACCAGGGCACTACGCCGCAGGCTTCATCCAGTTGCATGGAATGCCACAACAACGCGACCACCCGGGTGACCCAGTCACCGCGCACCAGCTTCGCCGATTTCACCTTTCTGCTTGAACGTGCCCAATCCACCGGTGCCAAGGAGTGATGCCATGAGCGACCCGAACCTGAAAGACTTCATCGACCTGTCTGCCGAGCTCACTGGCCTGTCAGCCAAGCTGCTGGCGCCTGCCGTCGACCCGATCAACCTGCCTCCGGTGTTTTTCGACACCGCCCAGCAAGGCATGGGCACCGAAGCGTTCAGCAAACTGCTGAACCTGTACGTCCCTATCAAAGGCCAACCCCATAAGCAGATCGCCAGCGCCATACTCGGCAGTTCGGACCCGCAGATCGCCAAAGGCGCCCGCTCGATCATGAAGCTGTGGCTGCTTGGCAGTTGGTACCAGCCTTATGACCAAGGCGTCGCCCACACGGGTGACATCCGCGTGGTCTCCGACCAGGCTTACAAGGAAAGCTGGGCGTGGAAAATCGCCCAATCCCACCCCATGGGCTACAGCGAGTACCACTTCGGCTACTGGGCCGAGCAGCCACCGACCCTCAAGCAATTCACCGGTGTCGACGCCAAGGAAGGGCAGCAGCCATGAGCACTCTAAACACCCAGAACATCGAAACCGCCGACGTGATCGTCGTGGGCGCCGGCATGGCCGGCAGCGTCATGGCCTACCAGCTGGGCCTGGCCGGCTTGAAAGTGCTGGTGCTCGAGTCGGGCCCGGCGATACCGCCTAACCGCAGCGAGTACCTGGAGCGTTTCTACACGGCCGTGCTCAAGGCGCCCGAGTCGCCCTACCCACCGGAGCAGAGCGAGCAGACCCCGGCCAAACAGTTCGCCCCGCGAGCGACTATCCAGGACTTGATCACCGCCGGCAGCCACGACAAGGACAAGGTGCAGAAGAGCTACCTGGTACAGAACGGGCCGCGACTGTTCGCCAGCACCTACGAGCGGGTGGGCGGCGGTACCATGTGGCACTGGATGGGCACGGCTCTGCGCCTGTTACCCAACGACTTTCGTATGCAGAGCAAGTACAAGGTCGGGGTCGACTGGCCGATCAGCTACGACGACCTGCAGACCGCCTACTGCCGCGCCGAGGAAGAGATGGGCGTGTCCGCCGATGTGGCGTTGCAGACTTACCTGGGCGTGACCTTCCCCCAGGGCTACCAATACAGCATGCACGGCATTCCTCCATCGTTGGTCGACCAGGGCGTGGGCAAGGCCATCAATGGCACGCAGTACCAGGGCATCACTCTCAACGTGCGGCAAACCCCGGCTGGGCGTAACTCGCAGAACGACAACGGCCGCCGGGTATGCGCCGGCAACACCAGCTGCACGCCGATCTGTCCGATCCAGGCCAAATACGACGCCACCGTGACCATGGCCAAGGCTCTGGATACCGGTAATGTGCGGATCCTCTACCAATGCGTGGCGAGCAAGGTGCAGGTGGATGCCAACGGGGTCACGGGTATCGATTTCATCCAGTACCAGAACAACGGCACGCAACAGAACGGCACGGCTCAGGGCAAGCGCTACGTGATCGCCGCCCACGCGATCGAAACGCCTAAGCTGCTGCTCAACTCCATCGGCCCGCACAGCCCAAAAGGGGTCGCCAACAGCAGCGGCCAGGTCGGCAAGTCATTGGCCGACCACCCGGTGTACCTGGCCTGGGGCCTGATGCCTGAAGGCAAGCCGTTGTTCCCCTTTCGTGGGCCACTGTCCACCTCAGGGATCGAAGACATGCGCGACGGTGCGTTCCGCAGCACGCGTGCCGCCTGGCGTATCGAGATCGGCAACGAGGGTTGGAACTGGTCGGCGAATGATCCGTACACCACGGTCTGCGATTTTATCGACGGCGAAAACAATGGCGGCACCAACAATGGCGGCGCCGACCACAAGAGCGAGGCATTGTCCGGCGTGGCGCTGGTGCAGAAGCTCAACAGCGTGCTGACCCGCCAGTTCCGCCTGGCCTTCTTGATTGAGCAAGTGGAGAAAGACCCCGAGCATGCGCTGTGCCGGGTGGAGAGTAGCAAGCATTTCACCGACGGCTTGGGCCTGCCTCGGCCAGAGATCGCCTACGAACTGTCCGACTACACCAAGGAGGGCTTCAAGCAGGCGCGCCTGGCCGCCACGCATATCATCACCAAACTGATGGGCGCCACCGAGCTGACCAACCTGAACCCCGCGCTCGACCCCACGCTCGTCGCGCAAACGGTGTTCAACTACGACCACCAGAACTACGCCTTCTACGGCGCTGGCCACCTGATGGGCACCTACCGCATGGGCTCGGACCGCAACAAGTCGGTGGTGGACAAAGACCAGCGCAGCTGGGACCACCCCAACCTGTTCCTGGTCGGCGACGGCGTGTTCCCCTCCACCGGCACCGCCAACCCGACCTTGACCATCACCGCGCTGACCTTCCAGGCCGCCGACGTGGTCGCCAGCGACCTGCTCAAGCGTACCGTGCAGGTGCAAGCCAGAGACCCCTGGCAGGGCACCGGCGTGCAGGTCAACGGACAGAGCTGGCAACTGGCGGTGTGCACCGGTGGGCAGTGGACGGCCAACCCGGGCACCGGCATGGTTGGTGCGGCGGGCCACCCAGGCCTGACCGCCAAGCCCGGCTATACCTTGCCCGGTCAAGCGGAAGGCGCGTTGATCGGGCGTATCGGCACCAGCGGCGCGCCGTTCCTGGTGGGCAACCAGGCGCAATTGCCGCGTGGCCAGCAGGGGGAGTTGCAGTTGTGCATCAATGACGACCTGACCGGGCGCTACGGGGCTGGCCTGAGCGATAACCAGGGCAGTCTGTCAGTGGAGGTACGTTTCGGGACGGTGTAGGCGCTGGCATAGCAACCCCACAGTGCTGCGGCGATGTTGCAGTGTTGAGGGGTTGCTCTCTCAATCCCGTCACTTACAAGCTATCGGCCACGCCTAACGCCGTGAGCCATTGCCATTGCAGCCAATGCCTCAGAAACCGCCAAGCCGCATGATATGAGTCGCCTGAGCCTCATCTGTCCGCTTGAAGCCACAGCGCTCATAAAAGGCGCTTCCTTCAGCCGTATCCGTGAAAAGACGCACGACCTGAAACCTGAGAGCGGCGCGTTCAACAAGCGCCTTTACCAGCGCCTGCCCGACGTGTTGCCCCCTTGCCGAAGCTGCGACGTACACCCGCCGCAGTCTGGCCACATTTTTGTCAGCATAGGGATCAACTGAAAGACCGCCGATGCCTATCAATTGCTGGTTTAAATAGGCCGCCATCAGACACTCGCCGGGTGCATCAAAGCGGTTTGCTCCAGAGTGCCATTCGTTAATCAGACGAGTGAGGAACCTGAAACCCTCGCCAATCGCTTCCTTTTCCAGCGCCAGTATCTGGCGCGGAAGGTGGGTGATCCGTTGAACCTCATATCGTTCATCCATCCCTGCCTCCAATATGAAACGCGTTCAATGCTAACAATTTCGTTTGAGGTGATGAACACGCCTGTAATTAGATGGACTCGCCCAAGCCGAGGCGTCTATGCGCCACGGTGGCATTCTTATAGAAGCCAACGACAGCGAGGGCGAGCCCATGAAAAAGCATACGACGATCAATCAGTCTTTGTCAGCC